>JAFLUS010000054.1 GCA_022508685.1 Prevotellaceae bacterium
CATAAACGTTTTCAGGCGTATGCGCACGCCTAAATACGTTTATGCATACGAATTTTGAGTGTGTTTCGTACATCACACTCTACGATTTTGTTTTCTTCGGAAAAAGTTGGATTTTTATTATTCCAAATCTTGGAGTTTCTTTCCTTCTCCTAATTTGTAGTAGGCTTCGCGCAAACCGGTCTGCCACAATTCGGGACGCTGCGGAGCGAGGCGGCGGGCATATTCGTAGGCGGTTTGGGCTTGGCGGTAGAAGGTGTTGAGACGACGGCGGTTCTCGGCATATTCGCGCGAACCGATGCGCAGGTTGGCGTTGTCGTAGAATTGGTGGGCAAGGAAGATTTGGATGTCGCCAAGGCAGGCGTAGGCTTCGGCGTTCTCGGGGTCGATGTCGAGCAAGTGATGGAAGGACTGGGCTGCAGAGTCGGGCTGATGGAGGAACTGCCATTGCTTGCCTTGCAGATAGAGGAGTTTGGTGGTGGTGAGGGTGTCGGTGGGTGCATTGGCTGCCAGTGCACGCGTGATGACGTCGAGGGCTTGGTGGTGGGACTCCTGCGTGTTATAATATTGAATGAGCGAGGCGTAGAAGTATTCGCGCTGGGGATAGAGTTGGAAGCCTCGCTTGAGGGTGTTGACGTATTCGCGGTCGTGCTCGAGCGCGGCGTGGCTTTTGGCTTCGATTTCGAGCATGAGGGCGAGGTTGGCGGTGTCGCCTTGGGCGCAGTCGATGTAGGTGAGCACGTCGGCGTATTGCTGTTCGGCATAGGCTGAAATGACGGCTAACTGCGCCATTTCGGTGCTGTCGGCAGAGAGTGCGGCTTCGTTGCGTGCGGCTGTGCGCTGGAGGAGCGGATGGTGGATGGTGCGGAGGTAGAGGTCGAGGAAGGTGTAGGCTTCCTTGTAGTTGCGCTTCTTATAGTAGAACTTTCCTCCGCTGCGGAGGTTGTTGCGGAGGGAGGTGAGTTTGTCGGAAAGGTTGGCAGAGAACCGCGGACGTACACGTCCCTTGGCATCGGGCTGACGGTCGGCAGAGTCGCAGCGGAGGGCGTACTGGTAGGTCTGCAGGACGTGGGACAGGTAACTGACGGTGTCGGGTTTGGATTGGAGGAAAATCTTGCGGTTCTCGAGTTTGACCAACTCGTTCTGTGCGTTGACTTCGTAGTTGAGCAGTTCGGCATCGGCGAGGGCTTGCGGATAGCGGGCGAAGGCTGCGCGGAGGGCTTCGTCGGATTTGGCAAACGAACCGGCTTTGTTGTAGGCTTTTACTTCCTTAATCAGGGCTTTCCGACGGAAAGGTGCGGGCGTTTCGGCGGCGCTGGCTGACGCAAACGTGACGATGGTCAGCAGAAGGAAAAAGAGGGAACGATGTATGATGGAATGTCGCATTTTATACTGAATTTTGTGCAAAATTACGGTTTTTCTTTGAGTTTTGCGGAGCATGGGGGCTTTTTCTCTGTTTTTTTAGTTAACTTTGCGGAAAATTAACAAATCATGATGACAGAACGCTACATGTTGCGCGGTGTGAGTGCCGCAAAGGAGGACGTTCACAACGCCATCCGGAATATTGATAAAGGGTTGTATCCACAGGCTTTTTGCAAGATTATTCCCGACATCTTGGGTGGTGACCCCGAGTGGTGTAACTTGATGCATGCTGACGGTGCCGGTACGAAATCGAGCCTTGCCTATATGTATTGGCGCGAGACGGGCGACCTGAGTGTGTGGAAAGGCATTGCGCAGGATGCGCTGGTGATGAACTTGGACGACTTGCTGTGTGTCGGTGCGGTGGATGGCATCCTCGTGTCGAGCACCATCGGGCGGAACAAGTTGCTGATTCCGGGCGAAGTGGTGTCGGCCATTATCAATGGTACGGACGAGTTGCTGCAGGAATTGCGCGACATGGGCATCGGTATTTATTCGACCGGTGGCGAAACGGCTGACGTGGGCGACCTCGTCCGCACGATTATCGTGGATTCGACGGTGACGTGCCGCATGCGTCGCAGCGACGTCATCGACAATGCCAACATCCGACCGGGCGACGTGATTGTCGGACTTTCGTCGAGCGGGCAAGCCACGTATGAAACCACGTACAACGGCGGAATGGGCAGCAACGGACTGACGAGTGCACGCCACGACATGTTCAGCAAGTATCTCGCCATGAAATATCCGGAAAGTTTCGACCGCGGTGTGCCGATGGACCTTGTCTACAGCGGTAAGTACGCATTGCTGGATGCGGTAGAAGGTACGCCTGTCGATGCAGGTCGGTTGGTGCTGTCGCCCACACGGACGTATGCGCCTGTCATCGGTCGCGTGCTGGCAGAACTGCGTGGGCAGATACACGGCATGGTGCACTGCACGGGTGGTGCGCAGACGAAGGTGCTGCATTTCGTGAATGAAAACTGCCGCGTGGTCAAAGACAACATGTTCGACGTGCCGCCGCTGTTCCGCGCCATTCAAGAACAAAGCGGAACGGACTGGGCAGAGATGTATCGCGTGTTCAACATGGGACACCGCTTCGAAATCTATCTCTCTGCCGACCATGCACAACAGGTGATAGACATTGCCCGTTCCTTCAATATCGATGCACAGATTGTCGGTCGCATCGAAGAAGGAGAACGCAGTCTGCGCATCGAGAGCGAATTTGGCGTGTTTAACTATTGATGGCAGACGCCGGTTTGCGTCTGCAACATCCGTTTTCGCACAATGGCTACGAATAGCAACATATTAGATAAACTCGACGGCGTCGTCAGCCGATTCGAGGAAGTGAGCACGCTCATTACCGACCCGAGTGTGATTGGCGACCAAAAGCGTTACGTCAAACTCACGAAGGAATACAAGGATTTGGAAAATCTGGTGAAGGCGCGTCAGGAATACATTGACACGCTGTCGAACTTGGAAAGCGCCAAACAAATGGTGACGAACGAAGACGACCCGGATTTGAAGGAAATGGCGCGTGAGGAAGTGAACGAATGTGAACGCCGTCTGCCCGAATTGGAAGAGGAAATCAAGTTGTTGCTCATTCCCGCCGACCCCGAGGACGGCAAGAACGTGGTGATGGAAATTCGCGGCGGAACCGGTGGCGACGAAGCCTCATTGTTTGCCGGCGACCTCTTCCGAATGTATTCCAAGTATTGCGAAATCAAAGGTTGGCACGTGTCCGTATCGAGTTTCAGCGAAGGCGCGTCGGGCGGCTACAAGGAAATCATCTTCAATGTCAGCGGCGAAGGCGTGTACGGCATTCTGAAATATGAATCGGGCGTGCATCGCGTGCAGCGAGTGCCGGCAACGGAAACGCAGGGACGTGTGCATACGAGTGCGGCAACGGTGGCAGTATTGCCCGAAGCTGAGCCGTTCGACGTGCAGATTAACGAAGGCGAAATCAAATGGGACACTTTCCGCAGCAGCGGTGCGGGCGGTCAGAACGTGAACAAGGTGGAGAGTGGCGTGCGTGCACGATATATGTGGACGAACCCCCATACGGGCGAGAAAGAGGAGATACTGGTGGAATGTACCGAAACGCGCGACCAACCGAAGAACAAAGAACGCGCGTTGGCACGTCTGCGCACCCGCATCTACGACCGCGAACATCAGAAATACATTGACGACATTGCCTCTCGCCGCAAGACGTTGGTGTCGACGGGCGACCGCTCAGCCAAGATACGCACGTACAACTATCCGCAGGGACGCATCACCGACCACCGCATCAACTACACGATTTACAACCTCGTGGCATTTATGGACGGCGACATTCAGGACTGCATCGACCAACTCATCGTTGCGGAAAATGCCGAACGACTGAAGGAAGCACAATTATAAACAAAACGTATAACGAATAAAGACTCATTGTTGAACCATGACCCGTCAAGAACTTGTCGACCAGATATTTGCAAAACGGAGTTTCCTCTGCATCGGGCTTGATGCCGATATGAAAAAAATTCCGCAACACTTGCATGCTGCAGACGACCCTATCTTTGAATTCAATCGTGCCATCATCGATTCCACCGCCTCGTATTGCGTCGCCTACAAACCCAATCTGGCGTTCTACGAAGCCCACGGAGTGGCAGGATGGGTGGCATTTGAACGCACCGTGCAATACTTGCGTGAGAACTATCCTCACCATTTCATCATTGCAGATGCCAAACGTGGCGACATCGGCAACACCAGTACGATGTATGCCCGCACGTTCTTTGAACAGATGGACCTCGACGCACTGACCGTTGCTCCCTATATGGGCGAAGACAGCGTCACGCCGTTCTTGGCATACGAAGACAAGTGGGTGATACTGCTGGCACTGACGTCCAACCGTGGCAGCCACGATTTCCAGTTGATTGAAGACGGCAACGGAACACCACTCTATGAACACGTAATTCGTCGCAGCCAGCAATGGGGTACGAAGGAAAATCTGATGTATGTGGTAGGTGCTACGCAAGGCCCGATGTTTGAAAAAATCCGTGCCATTGCACCCGAGCACTTCTTGCTTGTTCCCGGAGTCGGTGCACAGGGAGG
Source organism: Prevotellaceae bacterium (assembly GCA_022508685.1). Lineage (GTDB taxonomy): Bacteria > Bacteroidota > Bacteroidia > Bacteroidales > Bacteroidaceae > UBA3839. The sequence goes on from JAFLUS010000054.1 coordinate 4,501, forward strand.
CAGTCTCGAAGAGGTGTGCCGCTATGGCATGACGGAAGACTGCGGTCTGTTGGTCAATTCCTCACGCGCCATCATCTATGCTGACGACACGCCTCAATTTGCCATGATTGCTGCCCAGCGTGCCCGCGAAGTTCAGCAACAAATGGCTGTGCTCCTCGATAATCTGCAGAAGCATCGCTGAAAACGTGCACATGATAAACAAGCAGGGCGAGATGAAATCGTTATCATCTCGCCCTGCTTGTTTAAGTTATGTGTATAGCCCCTTGTTATTAGTCTGTAATGTCGAGTGCACTCCTCACCACATCGAGGAGGAGGTGAGCGGTGCGTTCGATGCCGAGGACGGAGGTGTTGATGCAGAGGTCGTAGGCACGGCTGTCGCCCCAGTTGGTTTCGGCGTAGAGGTTGTGATAATCGGCACGGAGGGTGTCGGTGCGGTCGATGAGTTGGCGGGCTTCATCGCTGGTCATTGGCTGACGGGTTTGCAAAAATGCGATGCGGTCGTCGTAGTTGGCTCTGACGAAGATGCTGAAGTGGCGAGGGTGGTTGCGCAGGATGTAGTCGGAGCAACGACCGACGATGATGCAACTTTCTTGCTCTGCCACTCGGCGAATGGTGTCGGCTTGGACGTTGAAAAGGGCTTCCTTGCTGAGCGAGTTGCTGTAGAGGTTGCTGAATGATGAAAGTGGGGCAGTGAGGTTGCGGATGATGTGCGACATCAGTCCGCGGTTGGGTGTTTCGTCGGCTCTCTTGAAGATGTCGGGAGAGAAGCCGCTCTCCTGTGCTGCCAACTGAATGAGTTTGCGGTCGTAGACGGGGATGTGAAGTTGTTCTGCCATCAGTGTGGCAATGGCTTTTCCGCCCGAGCCGAGTTCGCGTCCGATGGTGATGACGTAGGGTTCCATGGTATGGTTACAAATCAATTTGTGTATGCCTGATGCCGCCTGTGCGGTAGAAGTGGCGGAGCATGATGGCTGCGGTAATGATGGATAGTCCGTCGGCTGCTGCAATGCTGTACCACACGCCATTGACTTCCCAAATGGTGGGGAAGATGAGCAGGAAGGGGACGAGGAAGAGGAGTTGGCGGCTGACGGAGAGGAGGATGCTTTTCTTTGCCATTCCGATGCTTTGGAAGAAGTTACCCGTTACAATCTGAAAGCCGACGAGGGGGTGCATGATGGCAATGATGCGCATGGCGTCGACGGACAATTGGGTGAGGGTGCTGTCGTTGGTGAACAGCCGGATGGGCAAATGGGGAAGGAACTCACCGACAATGAAGGAGAGTGTCATCACGACGGTGGCAAAGATGATGCTGTAGCGCAGCACTTGGTTGACGCGGTCGAACTTCAGTGCACCATAGTTGTAGCCGGCAATCGGTTGCATGCCTTGCGTAATGCCGAGCACCACCATGATGAAAAGGAAGACGATGCTGTTGACGATGCCGTAGGCAGCAATGGCGAGGTCGCCTCCGTGCCGTTGCAGTCCCTTGTTGATGAGGATGACGACGAAGCAGGCGCAGAGTTGCATGCAGAAGGGCGAGAGTCCGATGGTGAGCATGTTCTTGACGATGCGCGAACGAAGTCGGTAGATGCCGCGTTGCAAATGGATGATTTCATCCTTTTTGCTGAGAACCGCCCACACGTAGACGAGTGCGATGAGTTGGGCAAGGATGGTGGCGATGGCTGCTCCCTGTATGCCCATGTCCAATGTAAAGATGAAGAGTGGGTCGAGGATAGAGTTGGCAACGACGGTGGCAATGGTAGCAGTCATTGCCGTGCGTGGGTGTCCCGACGCACGCAGCGTGGCGTTGAGTCCAAGATAGAGGTGAGTAATGGCGTTGCCGAGCAGAATGATGAACATGTAGTCGCGGGCGTGGCCGACGGTGTTCTCGCTGGCACCGAAGAAATAGAGCAGCGGGTCGATGCAGGCAATGCCGACGATGGCGAGCAGCGTACCGATGATGAGATTTAGGGTCACGACGTTGCCCAACACGTGCTGTGCCGTCTGGTTGTCGCGCTGTCCTAGTTTGACGGAAATAAGTGTCGAACCGCCTACGCCGACCATCGCTCCGAAGGCGGCTGAAAGGTTCATGATAGGGAACGTCACAGCCAACCCCGACAGCGCCAGTGCACCTTCGGCATCGCTGCCGATGCGCCCGATGAAAATGCGGTCGACGATGTTGTACAGCGACGAAGCCGTCATCGCAATCACTGCCGGAATGGCATAGCGCATCAGCAGTTTGCCAATGGGTTCTATTCCTAATTCTTTTGGATTAGCATTCATCTGTCATTGATGAGAGATGGGATAGAGAGGAAGATTATCGCAGTTCGCTCCACTTAGGCGGATTGACGCCGTGGAGGTTGCGCACGAAGAAGTCGTAGCGCTTGTGTTCGCCGTATGCCTCGCCCATCGTGTGGTGGGCACCGGGGATGACGACGAGTTCGAAGTCCTTGCCCGCCTTCTGCAAGGCATTGACAACCTGCATCGTTGATGCCGGGTCGACGTTGTCGTCGAGTTCACCGACGAGCAGCATCAGCGGACGTTCGAGGTTCTTGGCGTTTTCCACGTTCGAACTGGCGATGTAACTGCTGTCGACCGGATAACTCATCCATTGCTCGTTCCACCATATTTTGTCCATACGATTGTCATGGCAACCGCAGGCAGCATAGGCAGCCTTGTAGAAATCGCCGTGGAACAGCACCGCACCGAGGGCTTCCTGTCCGCCTGCCGAACAACCATAGATGCCCACATTGTCGGCATCCATGTAGGGATAGCGTTCTGCCGCAGCCTTTATCCATGCCATGCGGTCGGGAAATCCGCTGTCGCGCAGGTTCTTGTAGCATACTTCTTCAAATTCGCGCGTGCGGAACGACGTCGACATGGCGTCAAGTTGCACGACGATGAAGCCCAGTTCGGCAAGGTCTGCCAGATTGTACATCCACGGCGTGAACGACTTGGGCACGTACTGGTCGCCCGGCCCCGAATAGATGTACTCGATGACGGGATACGTCTTCGTGGGGTCGAAGTTGCTGGGACGCTGAATTAGTCCCCACATGTCGGTTACGCCGTCGCGACCCTTTGCCACGAACACTTCAGGTGCTTGCCATCCTTCCGCCTTGAGTCGGGAGATGTCAGCCGTTTCCAACGTGCGGATGATGCGACCATCCTTTGCCGAACGCAGCACGCTGACGGGCGGATTGAGCACGGTGGAGTAGGTGTCGATGAGATATTGGTGGTCGCTCGAGTAGGTAACGGAGTGGTGACCTTCCTCCGGCGTGAGGCAGGTGAGGCCCTTGCCGTCGAGGTTCACTCGGTAATAGTGGATGAGATAGGGGTCTTCCTCCGTGGCGTTGGTGCCGGCGAACGTTGCGCCCTTGCCGCGCTTGTCGCTTTCGCGCAGACCGCTCTTGCCGTTGGCAGAGAAATAGATGACGCCGTTTTCCTCATCCACGTACTGGATGCCGCGGACGTAGAACTCGCCCTTCGTGACCTGACGGATGAGTTTGGCTTTCGTGCGGTCGTACAGATAGATGTGGTTGCGGTTGTCGCGTTCGCTCGTCCATAGGATGCGCCGTCCGTCGCCGAAGTGATGACGATAGAGGCGGTTGTAGTTCACGTACTTGTCGTTGGTCTCCTCAATCAGTGTGCGCACCTGTCCCGTGAGCGCAGAGAGTTCGAGCAGACGATAGGTGTGATGTCCGCGTTCGTTGAATTCGAACGTCACCGTCGTGCTGTTGCCGTCCCATCGTGGCGCATCCACGTAGTATTGCGAACGGAACAATTCGGTGCTGGGTTCAACGACCTTGCCCGTTGCCACCTCCACGATGACGGGTACGCGGTAGTTGAGCGAATCGCCCGGCTTGGCATATTCCTGTGTATGGAGAATGGGCTGCAACTGGTCGCGGGGCGACGACTCTACGTAATGCACGTAGCGTTTCGGTGCGGGCTTGATGCGCACCGTGGCATAATATCGTCCGTCGGGCGAGAAACTGCCGTAACTTGAATAATAATATGTGCTGTCGCCGTTCGTCGTAAGCGGACGGAACGTGTCGGCACCATCGTCCTGCGTCGCAGCCTCGTCGTCGTCATGGCGACGTCGTGTGTTTTCGCCAATCCACAGGTTGTTGTCGCGCGTCACGATAGCAGTCTTTCCGTCGGGGCTGACGCTGTAGCCGTCCTTCTCGTCGGGCACCTCCATCCAGTGGCGCTGTCTGCCTTGCCACCGCTGACGGCGGGGCTTCTCGGGATTTTCGGGCAGAATGGTCACCGTGTTGCTGACGGGGTCCACCTCCTTGTAGACCGTACCGCTCGTGTCTTGCACCGAATACCAGAACTTGGAAGAGTCACGCATGGCGTGCACGGCGACGTTGCCGCCAACCATCTTGTTGGTGTATTTTCCGCGAATGGAGAAAGCACGTTTGTAGTCTTCCTTCGTGCCTTGCGCACTGATGGAGTTGAACGTGAGTGCTGCGAGCACACAGGAGAGAATGATTTTCATATTGTCGATAGTAAATGATGATTGTTTGCTGCAAAGTTATGCCAATTTGGATAAACGACAAAGAAAATCCACCATTTTCTTGCAACGAAAGACAGCATCCCCACTTGGGAAAGTGGCGTTCTTTGACAAAAAGACAGGCATTATGCAACAAGCAATGACATTCTGAAAGTCATGCTTCTCTGCTCTTCGGCAGATTGTAAAATTTGCCGAAACGCTGATTTTCGTGCATCGCACTCTACGACTTTGTGCACCGCATTCTACGGCTCCGTAGACCGCACTCTGACACTTTGTTCATCGCACTCTGAAAACTCGTGCATCGCACTCTGCAAATTCGTGCGTCGAAGCGGACGATTTACATTTTCTTCTTCGGGTTCTTGTTCCAATGATACACCATGTGCAGCATCACATAATGGGGCAGGGAGCGATACCATGTTTCGGTGCGACCCTGTGCATTGACGGCATATTGCGTGGATGAAAGTTGGTGGAGGATGTCGAAGGCTTCGATGCGGGCAATGAATTTGCCTTTGAGGAAGGGGTGGCTGACGGAGGCGTTGAGAATGAAGTCGTCGGTGTTGAGCGCTGTGCTGCCGTATCCGCGACGGCTGTACATGGTGCCGTCGGCAGCGAACGTCGTATTGAGGCGGGGCAGGGTGTAGCGTGCGGATAGTCCGTATTGAAAGTCGAATGCGTCCAAAGTTTTGAAATCACGCATCTTGCCCTCGCTGTGCCGCCAGCGGATGTCGCCTGTGGCACGGATGTTCAGC
>JAFLUS010000055.1 GCA_022508685.1 Prevotellaceae bacterium
ATGGGCGAAATTTCAGCCATTGTCAAGGAATTGAACATCCGTTGTTGACGTGGGTGGGAATTGTCTTATATAATGTTACGTATCCTGTAAGAGGCAATGATAGAATTGGTGACTTTAAATTCTCTATGAATTTTTATGCGTCTATGGCTGACGAAGTGTTTGCGGAGGGAGAACGAGAGAATTTGTCTTTGATTTGTCGACAGGTTGTCATTCAATTACTTGAAGTGTTTATTGTCAATATACACTTCAAGTATTTTTGTTTTGTCGTCGGGGTTGTCAGGAACGAGGTTGATGTCGGCGCAACAGGCGGGGATGAGGCAGGTCATGCCTTTGTGGAGGAGGAGAGTGGTGGCATCATGGGCATTGCTGACGACGCGGCAACTGCCGTCGAGGCAGAGGTAGATGATGAAGGAATCGTATTTGTATAGTTTGCGGTGGAAGGAGCGGGTAAGGTTGTGAATCTTGACGGTGAAGTAGGGGCATGAAGTGAGTGCGACGGGTTTGTTCGTGCGTTCTTCGTAGTTCGTGAGGTAGGAGTCGTAGACTTTGTAGTCGATGGCGTCTTCGGCTTGTTCCGTGTGCAAGGGGCGGGGCTGTCCGTCGAGTCCGGGACGGTTGTAGTCGAAGATGCGGTAGGTGATGTCGCTGCTTTGCTGTATTTCTGCCACCATGATGCCGCCACCGATGGCGTGGACGCGACCGGCAGGGATGAAAAACACGTCGCCACGGTGGACGTCGTGGCGTTGGAGGACTTGGCAGATGCTGCCGTCTTCAACGCGTTTCTGGTATTCGTATTTGGAAATGGGGGAGCAAAAGCCCGAATAGAGGCTTGCACCGGGAGTGGCATCCATGACGAACCACATTTCGGTCTTGCCCATTGACTGGTGGCGTTGCATTGCCAGTTCATCGTCGGGGTGGACTTGGATAGAGAGGTCGCGTTCGGCGTCGATGAGTTTGACGAGGAGCGGAAAGTGCAGTCCGTAGGTTTCGACGACTTTTCGCCCCAGCAGTTGGTCGCCATAAGCGAGGACGAGGTCGGTGAGACGTTTGCCCTTGTGGATGCCGTTGCTGACGATGGATTCCTTACCGTCGACGGCACTGACTTCCCAACTTTCGCCTATAGGTTGGTCATCGGCGGGGAGTCCTTTGAGGGGTTTGAGGCGATGTCCGCCCCACACCAGTTCGTGGAGGTTGTTGTCGAAAAGTAGCGGATATAGCATGGATGTCGGTTGTCTGCGGTGATAAAATGATGTACTTGTGCGTGTTGCAAAGGTAAGGATTTTCGCTGAAAAAATGCTGAATGTATGACAAAAAGCCGTACATTTGCAGAAATTTTCATGCGAAAAATGCTGACGTTGTGGCTATAGTGGTCATCATATTGGTCTATTTTGCCGTTTTGCTGCTGTTGTCCTCCTGTATGGGGACGCGCGGCAACGATGCTTTTTTTCGTGGCAATCGGCAGTCGCCGTGGCCGATAGTGGCTTTTGGCATGATTGGTGCCAGTGTGTCGGGGGTGACGTTTGTCAGCGTGCCCGGGATGCCGATGCGGGTCGATATGACGTATCTGCAGATGTGCATGGGGTTCGTGGTCGGCTACCTCGTTGTGGCGTTTGTTCTCCTTCCTTTATATTATAGGGCGGGACTGACGAGCATTTACGGCTATTTGGGCGACCGCTTCGGACGGACGAGCCGCAAGACGGGGGCGTGGTTCTTTCTGTTGAGCAAATTGGCAGGGTCGGCAGCCAAGTTCTATTTGGTATGTCTGATATTGCAGCAGGTGCTGCATGTGCCGTTCGTCGCGATTGTGATTGCGGCGTTGCTGATGGTGTGGCTCTATACGCGGCGGAGCGGCATTCGCGTGTTGGTGTGGACGGATGCCTTGCAGACGTTCTGCATGCTGATGGCGCTGGTGCTGATGATGGTGGAAGTGACGTCGCGCATGGGATTGTCGCCGAGCGAGGCTTGCCGGATGGTGTGGACGGATGCCCATTCCCGCGTGTTCGAATGGACGGACTGGAGCAGTCCGCAACATTTTGTCAAGCAGTTTGTCAGCGGCATCTTTGTGGTGATTGTGATGACGGGGCTCGACCAAGACATGATGCAGAAGAATCTGACGTGCCGTTCGTTGCGGGCGGGGCAGAAGAACCTGTGCTCCTACGGCGTGATGTTTATTCCGGTCAATTTGCTGTTTCTGGCGCTCGGTGTGCTGTTCATTCATTTTTATGCCCGCTGCGGTGTGGAGTTGCCGCAGAGCGGAGACGAACTGGTGCCGCAGATGGTGTTCTCCGGCGAGTTGAGTCCGTTCGTGACGGTTTGCTTCGCCATAGGGGTGATTGCTGCTGCGTTTTCGAGTGCCGACTCGGCACTGACGGCATTGACGACCAGTTTCTGCATTGATATTCTGAACATGGAGGGCAAGCGGACGCAGACGGAACGCAAGGTGCGGTTGCGCCATTGGGTGCACGTGGGGATGACGTTGGTGTTTGTCCTGTTCGTGCTGGCTTTCAAGTGGATAGGCAGTCAAAGCGTGATAGACTTGATTTATACGCTCGTCGGTTATACTTATGGGCCGTTGCTCGGGTTGTTTGCCTTCGGATTGTTGAGTCGTCGGCTGCCGCGTGAGCGATGGGTGCCGTTTGTCGCCGTGGCAGCACCGGTGCTGTGCTATGTGGTCGACCACGTGGCGCAGTGGGCGTGGGGCTATCGGTTTGGCTACGAACTGTTGTTGCTCAACGGCCTGCTGACGTATGCAGGACTGTACGGCTGTTCGTTGAAAGCGAAATCGTAGCGGATTGGGCGTCGGTCGGTATCGGATGGGTATCGGCATGGCAGCGTAGGAGCGTTTCCGTCGCAAAGGAGGTGTGACAGAAACGCTTTTTGTGTGTCTGTGTGTTTCGACAAAAAGTTTTTTCCAAGGCAAAACAAAGTTTTCGTTGTCTCGGCAGAAAGTTGTTTTTGTCGAAGAATAAACTTTCGTTCACACTGTGAACAATATCATCCACACTGTGAACAATAATGTTCGCACTGTGAACAATATCATTCACACTGTGAACGAAACTTTTGTTTTCGATGAAATCGACTTTGTGTGGCTGCGTTTCCCACTTTGCATGGCCGCATTTTTCACTTTGTGTGGCTGCGAATTCATAAATGTTCTTAAAAAACGTGATTTTTGTGCAACGGAATTAAACCTTATTCGTAACTTTGTCTTCAAATTATCAGTAATCACCAATTTTTTGTATTGTTTTGTAGTTTTTTTATGGTAAAAAGACATTTTTTACTGATGGTGCTGTCGCTGTTGACGGCGGTAGCGGCATGGGGACAATCGAAGTTCACCATTTCGGGCACCATCATAGAGAAGGAAACCAATGAGGCAGTGATGTCGGCAACGGTGCAGTTGCTGACGACGAGCGCGGATTCGACGATGGTGGCAGGTGCTGCCACCGACGTGTCGGGTGCATTCACGCTGTCGGGTGTGAAGAAAGGCTCGTATGTGATGAAAGTGTCGTTCATCGGCTATCACACGCGCTATGTTCCGGTAGACCTCACGCAGCAGAAGCAGCGGAAAGTGAGCATGGGGTATATCACCCTGACGACTGACTCGAAGATGCTGGAAGAGGCCGTCGTCACGGCACAGGCGGCGCAGGTGCAGGTGAAGGGCGACTCGCTGGTCTACAATGCCGATGCCTACCGTGTGGCAGAAGGTGCCGTGCTGGAAGACTTGGTGAAGAAACTGCCCGGAGCCACCGTGGAAGAAGACGGAACGATTAAAATCAACGGCAAGGAAGTGAAGAAAATCCTTGTCGACGGCAAGGAGTTCTTCCTCAACGACAAGAGTGTCGCCCTGAAGAATCTGCCGACGAACATCATCGACAACATCAAATCGTACGACCGCAAGAGCGACCTCTCGCGCGTGACCGGTATAGACGACGGTGAGGAAGAAACTGTGCTCGACCTCACCGTGAAGAAGGGCATGAACAACGGTTGGTTCGGACAGTTGAACGGCGGACTCGGTACGGAGTCGCGCTACAGCGCACGTGCCAACGTCAACCGCTTCAACGGCAGCAAGCAGTTCTCCGTCATTGCCAACGCCAACAACGTGGGCGACCGCGGATTTGGCGGTGGTGGCGGACGTGGCGGCTGGTGGGGACGTTCCAACGGCTTGCAAGCCAACAAGGACCTCGGCTTCAACTTCGCCACCGAATGGGACAAACTGGAATTGGGCGGTTCCGTGCGCCATCGCTACGACGGCAGCGACGTGTGGAATCAGACGATGACCCAGAACTTCGTTACGACGCGAGGCGCATTCAGCAACAGCGAACGGCAGAGTTACTCCAGCAACGGCAGTTATTCAGCCAATATGCGCTTGGAGTGGAAACCCGACACGATGACCAACATCATCTTCCGCCCCAACGCCAACATCAGCCGCAATCGCGGAAGTTCGTACAGCCACTCCGGCAGTTACAACGAAGACCCCTCGTCGGTCAGCGAAAGCCGGTTGGAAAAAGCCGAAAGCCTCTTCCCCGATGCCACGGCTACGACGGACGAAGACTTGCAACGTCTCATCACCGACGTCATCGTGAACACCAACCGCAGCCGTCAGCAGACGTACTCGAGCAGTCGTGGTGCAAACGGCGAACTGCAACTGAACCGCAAACTCAATACGCAGGGACGCAACATCACGCTGCGTGCCACAGGCGGATTTACCAACAGCGAAAGCAAGCAATTGTCGGCATCGACTATCCAATACAGCGCAGGCAGCGAACGCCCCGGCGACATCAACAACCGCTACTATACGACGCCGACGCGCAACCGCAACTATTCGCTCCAACTGACCTACAGCGAGCCTATCGCCGAACGCACCTACCTGCAGTTCAGTTACCGCTACAACTACCGCTACAACAAGAGCGACCGTCAGGCAGGACTGTTCGAAGCATCGCCCACCGCCTACAATGCCATTTATTCCGCATTGGGACGCCACCGCTACGACATTGCAGGTGCCATTGATGAACTGGCGTCCAACCAACTGCTGCCGATATGGGACTCTGCCAAAGCCGATAGCCTGAGCCAATTCAGCGAATATCGCAACATGGACCACACCATCGGACTGACGTTCCGTCGCGTGCGCGATGCCTACAACTTCAATGTCGGCGTCGAACTGTTGCCGCAACATTCCGAATTGGTCTACGAATACATGGGCAAGGAATTTCCGAAAGTGACGCGCGACGTGTTCAGTTTCACGCCGACAGCCAACCTTCGCTACAAGTTCAACCCTACGACGAACCTGAATTTCAACTTCCGCGGACGCACGTCGCAACCGTCGATGACCAACCTTCTGGCGATTCGCGACGACTCCGACCCGCTGAACATCTCGTGGGGTAATCCCGACCTGAAACCGTCGTTCAATTCCAACTTCCGTATGTTCTTCAATACATACAATGTGGAACATCAGCGTGGCATATTCTCGCACATGTATTTCGACATGACGCGCAACGCCATTGCCAACCGCATTACGTATTACGAAGAAACGGGTGTGCGTGAGACGAAGCCCGAGAACATCAACGGCAACTGGAACGGCGGCGCAGGCTTCGGCTTCAATTCTGCCATCGACAGCGAGAAGTATTTTACGGTCAATACGTTTACCAACTTCGGCTATACCCACAACGTCAGTTACCTCGACCCGTCGCGTTTCAAGGATAAGGAAAAGTCGGCGACCAATACGATTAACTTGTCGGAAAGATTGAGTTTTGGATATCGTCGGGATTGGTTTGAAATGTCGCTGAACGGCAACGTCAACTACAATCATTCGAAGAACAATGTCGTTACGACCAACAACCTCGACACGTGGACGTTCTCCTATGGAACGGAAATGAACCTGAACATGTCGTGGGGCACCAGCCTGTCGACGGATATTGCGATGAACTCACGCCGTGGTTACTCTCAGGCATCGATGAACACGAACGAACTGATATGGAATGCACAGATTACACACGCATTCCTGAAGGGAAAGGCATTGCTGATTTCGTTGCTGTGGAGCGACATTCTCCGTGAACAGAGCAACATCAGCCGCACCATCAATGCGATGATGAGCAGCGACTCACGCTACAATGCCATTTATTCCTATGGTATGCTGCGTGTGACGTACAAACTCAATATCTTCGGCGGAAAGAATGCCAACGGAACGGCGAACGAACGCGACCAATGGGGCAACGTTCGCGGTGGTGGCGACGGTCCGCGTGGTGGCGGTCGTCCTCCACGGTAAATCGGTAAATCCCGTTTTCAGAAATGAAGGAAAGTTTGAGAGTACTGCGCTATCCGGCATTGGCGATTGTACTGATGCTTGGAATGCAGTTGGTTGGCGGCAGCATTGTCGCCTCGGTGGCGGTTGTCCTTGGCAAGATGGATAATCTGATGTCACTGTTTGCAGTAGGTCTGCTTGTGTCGTCGGTGCTGACTATTATTGCTATGCTGACAATCCGTGGCTTCGGTTTGCGCCATTCTTTTTCGCGGTTCGGTTGTTCGTACACCAATGCGGCATTGGCGTTTGTCGGCATTTTGGCAGGGACGGCAGCGGCAGAAATGGTGACGGAGTTGATGCAACTGCCCAATACGATGGAGGAGCAGTTTACGGATTTGAGCCAAACGGCAGCAGGTGTGCTTGCCATTGGCATTACTGGTCCGATTTGCGAAGAACTGGTGTTTCGTGGCGGTGTGATGCGTCCGCTCTTGCGAGAAGGCGTTGCAGTGCGTCACGCCATTTTGTTGTCCGCTTTGATTTTTGGCATCAATCATCTGAATTGGGCGCAAATTCCGTTTGCTATCATGGTGGGCATTGCTTATGGTGTGGTGTATGTGCGGACGCAGTCGTTGATACTGACTTCGCTGTGCCATATCATCAACAACATGACGGCTGTGTGGTTGATGCGCCATGCAACTGAAGGCGCAGACGAATGGACGTTCCGCGAGGCATTGGGATTGCCGCTGATGTTGGCAGTGATACTTTCGCTCAGCGCATTATGCGTGGTGCTGCTCTGTCTGTTTTGGCGCAGGACACAGCCCGTAGGCGATGCGCCATGCTCCACGTCCGCCGATTGATGTGTAGAAGCGCAGAAAGTTTCCCAACATGCGTATCCATACTGACTCACATGCGAATTGCGTGTGGGTCAGTTTTTTATTGTTCTCTGCTTCCTCACGATTGTGCTCACGCAGGAGTTGTCCGGTCAGAATCTCCCAACGAAGACGGAGTGCTGCCGAGAGTTGCGGATAATTCTGCAGTACGGTTTGCATGGTGACGCGAATCACATCGATGCGTGCCGACCAATTCGGTCCCGTCAGGCTGTCGTCGTGTTTGAAGATGTAATGGAAAGGTGTGGACGTGAACCACCGCATTCGCGGACGTGCCATGAGCAGTCGCAATCCTAATTCCCAATCGTTCCAGATGTGGAGCGATGCATTCCAACCTCCGGCATGGCGAAGGAAGTCGGTGCGTATCACCATCGACTGTGTGGCAAGGTGCGATACCAATACTTGTGCGACAGGTGAATCCGTCGGACGAAATGCACGTACCTCCGTTCTGCCTTTCACCACTTGTCGGGTGGTAACGGCTAACAGGTCGATGTCGTTCGTGAGGAGCGGCATGATGGTCGGCAGAAAGTCGGGGTCGAACTCATCGTCGCAGTCAAAAAAATAGACGAAAGGCGTTTGACACAATGCCAACCCGCGGTTGCGTGCTGCTGCTGCACCTTTCTGTGGCTCTTCCGTCAGCACGATGTCAAATTGCGGCGAACGGTGGGTTTCGGCAAACTGCTCGCATACTTGTCGCGAATGGTCTGTCGAGTTGTTGTCCACCAAAATAAGATGGAGCGTGCGCCATGTACACCGCGCAATCGAATGTAAAGTGCGTTCCAACAACTGTGCGCGGTTGAAGTAGGGGATGATGATGGTGACTTCGTTCATCGGCGGATGCGTTGGTATGACTGCATTCCTTGCCACATGTGAAACAGCAGCGGCAGAGGGTTCACTCTTTTATATACGAAATAATGCAAGGCTTCTTTTGTGATACGCCACAAGGCTTCGCAACGTCCGTAGCAATGGGCGAAAACCGCACCTTTGGCACGTTGCACGCTCACGTCGGTGAGAAAACGTGTGCCGGTGGTGGCTGCAGGAGTCTGTCCGATGCAAATGGGCATGTACTCCACGTGCAGCCCCATTTCGACAGCGTCGTGCAGCCAAATGTCTTCTTCTCCGCATCCGAACGTGTCAGTACCGAGTCCGAAGTGCTCGTCGAACGACAATTTGTCAACCACCGCGCATCGGCGCATCGAGATGTCGCATGAACTAGGATAATAACCTTGCCGACGGGCTTCACTGTACGCAACGGCGGTCTGCGGATAGAATTTCAGTGGCTGTCCCTCCGTGTTGTGCAGTTGGCACAGCAAGACATCAATGTCCGGATGTTCGGAATAAGCACACCGCAACTGTGCAATTCCGTCGGCATCAAATTGAACGTCGTCATCGGCAATGAGCAGGACATCGGCTTTTGCAGCGTGAATGGCATGGTTGCGATTGCGCGACAAACCTTTTCCTTGCAATGTAGTCATCCGCACATCCGCCCGTTGTTGCAGTTCGTTGGGAATGTCATTGAGATGCCTCTCGTCGGTGTACTGCATCGACACCACGTACGTCACGCCTTCACAAAATGGCATCAACATGTGCGGCACTTTTCGGATGCCGTCATCAATGGTTGATATGAGAATGTCGAGCGTGAGCATGGATACGTTCTGCAGTTTCATGGGCAAAATTAGCAAAAAAACAAGACACCGACTGCCATTTGCCAAGATATTTTGTGGAAAGTGGGGCGTTTCTGAAATTTTTCCGCTAACTTTGGCAAAAATATTCTGTCATGGACGTGTCCATACTCATACCTGTTTACAATTTCGATTGCCGTCAGTTGGTGTCCGACATCCATATGCAAGCACAGCAGTTGCCTTGCACATGGGAAATCATTGTCGTCGACGATGCTTCGTCACGGCGTGACCTTGCTGACGCCAATGCCGAAATAGGGAATTGGAAAGGTTGTCGCTATTTGGCAGAAACGCGCAATCGCGGACGTGCAGCCGTTCGCAACTATTTGGCACAATGTGCATTGGGCAATTGGCTGTTGTTCATGGATTGCGACGGGCGAGTGAGGAACGGCGATTTCCTCCGACGTTATTTGGATGCGGCAGATGGAACAACCGACGTCGTGTGTGGAGGCATTTGCCATGCCGACCGCATGGACGACCCCATGCATCGCTTGCGCTATTTGTATGAGAAACGTGCAGAACGGCGGTGTTCGCCGTCTCATTTGTCATCTCATTCCGATTTACCTTTCCGTACATTCTGTTTCATGATTCGCCGAGCATTGTTCGAGCAAGTGAAATTCGACGAAACATTCACCGAGTATGGGTATGAAGACGTACTTTTTGGTATGGATTTGCAAGCGCATCATGCCCGCATCGTCTATATCGACAACCCATTGGAAAATACCGATATTGAAACCAATCCCGTATTTATTGAAAAGACCGAAGAAGCGTTGCGCACTCTACGTCGGCACGAAGCAAAACTCGGACAACATGTTCGCTTGTTGAAAATGCTCGACC
>JAFLUS010000056.1 GCA_022508685.1 Prevotellaceae bacterium
CGTTTCAGGAAAAGCCGGGTTATGTGACCCGCGTCGTTCACTACAACCGCATCAATGGCAATGATTTGTTGGAGTTTGCCGCAGAGCACAGCGACATGAGCGTAGCACAATTGGCAGCGTCGATGTATGCCATCGTGGGGGCTTTCAAGACTTTCTTGCTCAATGGTCACTCGGTGGAGTTGCCGAAGGTGGGTTCGTTCCGCTTCGGTGTCCGCGCCAAGGCTGTCGACACGGAGAGTGAAGCCGGGGCACAGACGGTGTATCGCCGTCGCATCATCTTCACGCCTTCGACCGGATTGCGCAGTTCGCTGCTCAACACCAACCTCACGGCTACGGAGAAGGGTTCGGCCGCGGGCGGCGGTACGGAAACGCCGAAGACGCCGGTGGAGGACGAGAACAACGGATGAGGATGACGTGGCGTGACTGAACGGAAACCTCCCTGCGGTCGTGTGTGCCGCAGGGAGGTGATGAAAGGGAATTCTGTTACTATGAACAAAATGGATTTGAAGCGGCTGCTGGAGTTTGTGGCCGAACACCGCGAGGCGATTATCATGTTCCTGAACATGCTGCTGGCGTGCAGCGAGAGGGAGCGTCGCAGCCGAACGGAAGAGTGAAGGTGGGGCGATGCCGAATGGGTGCGCCCGAGTATGAACACATTTAATCAATGACGAGTATGGAACTGAGAATTGAGAGAATATCGGTGCAAACGGACTACACGATTGGGCGTTTGCTGGTGGACGGAGTGTATTTCTGCGATACGATGGAGCCGACTGACCGCGGGCTTGTGGGCACGATGACGGCGGCGGAGGTCAGGGCGGTGAAGAGGAAGGGGCTGACGGCCATTCCCGTGGGGCGCTATCGGGTGACGCTGGCGGTGAAGAGTCCGAAGATGAGTGCGAAGGTGACGTATCGGTTCTGCGACGGGCGGCTGCCGCGACTGGTGAACGTGCCGGGCTACGAGGGCATACTGATTCACATCGGCAACTTTCCGCGCGATACGCAGGGGTGCATACTGGTGGGGCGGAATGTGGAGCGGGGCAAGTTGCTCTATTCCACGCAGATGTTCCGCCGGCTCTACGAGGTGCTGCAGGCTGCGGTCGGCAGGGGTGAGGATGTGTGGGCGGAGGTGCGGCGGTAGGGGTTGCCGCGTCAGTGTGGCTGCTGCCACAGGATGCGGTTGGTCACGCGCTCGGAGGAGATGACGGTGCCGTCTTCGCCGACGATGTCTACGAGCCACACGTGGGTGGTGTGTCCGGCGTGCAGAATGCGTGCACGTCCGTACACCTTGCCTTCGGTGGCTGACATCTTGAGGTGGGTGCCGCTGACTTCGGTGCCGCAGACGCGTGCTTGGGGGTCGAAGCCGGTGAGGTGGAGCGAGCCGACGCCGGCGATGGTCTCTGCCAGTGCGAGCGACGCTCCGCCGTGCAGGATGCCGAAATACTGGCGGACGGCGGGGGTGATGGGCATTTCGCAGAGGGCATATTCGTCGTCGGTGGGGAGGAAGCGCACTTGCATGGCTTCGACCATCGTGCCGCGCATCTGCTCGTGGACGAGGTCACATTCTTGTTGTGTAAGCATAAGCGGTAAGTCTGTATGGAAAATGGTGAACAAAGGTACGGATAATTCGGGAAAAAATGCGGAACGGCGTGCGATTTTCATTTTTCGATTTCGGATTTCGGAGGATTATCGCTACCTTTGCAACGAATTTGTTATATTGGGGGAGGAATGCACTTCTCCTTTCTGACGGAAATGAAGAAACTTTATATCGAGACATACGGCTGCCAGATGAATGTGGCAGACAGCGAAGTGATTGCTTCGGTGATGAAGATGGCGGGGTACGACGCGTGCGACGGGCTTGAGGGTGCCGACGCCGTGCTGCTGAACACTTGTTCGGTGCGCGACAATGCGGAGCAGAAAATCCTGCACCGGCTGGAGGCGCTCCATGCGGAGCGGCAGAAGCGTCAGGGACGGCTCATCATCGGCGTGGTGGGCTGCATGGCGGAGCGCGTGCAGGAGGACCTCATCAACCGGCATCACGTGGACATCGTGGCGGGGCCCGATGCCTATCTGTCGCTGCCGGAGATGTTTGCTGCTGCCGAGGTGGGCGAGAAGGCCATCAACGTGGAACTGTCGACGACGGAGACTTATCGCGACATCGTGCCGCAGCGCATCCATGCCAACCACATCAGCGGATTTGTCAGCATCATGCGTGGCTGCAACAATTTCTGCCACTACTGCATCGTGCCCTACACTCGGGGACGGGAACGCAGCCGCGACGTGGAGAGCATTCTGGCGGAGGTGAACGACCTGTGCGAACGTGGCTACCGCGAGGTGACGCTGCTCGGACAGAACGTCAATTCCTACTGCTGCGACGACGTGACGTTCCCGATGCTGCTGCGTCGTGTGGCTGAGGCGTTTCCGTCGATGCGCATCCGTTTCACCACGTCGCACCCGAAGGACATGAGCGACGAGACGTTGCGCGTGATTGCCGACTGCGACAACGTGTGCCGGCACATCCACCTGCCGGTGCAGAGCGGCAGCGACCGCATTCTGCAACTGATGAACCGCAAATATACGCGGGAGTGGTATATGGAGCGCGTGGCTGCCATCCGCCGCATCGTGCCCGACTGCGGGCTGACGACGGACATTTTCGTCGGCTACCACTCGGAGACGGAGGAGGACCACCAGATGTCGCTGTCGCTGATGCGGGAGTGCGGCTACGATTCCGCCTTCATGTTCAAGTACTCGGAGCGTCCCGGCACCTATGCTTCGCGCCACTTGCCCGACGACGTGCCCGAGGAGGTGAAACTGCGACGGCTGAACGAGATGATTGCGCTGCAGAACGAACTGTCGGCGGAGAGTTACCGAAAGGACATCGGCAAAGAGTTCGTCATACTGGTGGAAGGTGTCAGCAAACGTTCGCGCGAGCAGTTGTTCGGACGCACGGAGCAGAACAAGGTGGTCGTGTTCGACCGAGGCGGACACCGCATTGGCGACTTCGTGCGCGTCAAGATTACCGACGCGTCGTCGGCAACGCTGAAAGGCGTGGAGGTGAAGGCGGACGATGCCGAATAGGCGACAGCAACCCTAACGATAGCATCAAGAACAATGGCAAAACAGACAAAGCATTCCAATTTTTTCAATACCCAGTTTCTGACATCGTGCATCAGTACGACGCTGGTGCTGGTGCTGGTGGGCACTATCGTGACGTGTGTACTCGTGGCGCGTAATCTGTCGGAATTCGTACGCGAGAACATCAACGTGACGGTGTTGCTGGCAGAGGACGTCGACTCCGTTCAGGCGATGCGGCTGAAGCACGACGTGGAACAGGAACCCTACGTCCGCACTGCCGACTACATTTCACAGGAGCAGGCACGACTGATGCTGTGCGAGGAAATGGGTACGGACCCGACGGAATTTCTGGAATTTAACCCTCTGACGGCGTCGATTGAACTGAAAATCGCTGCCGGGTATGCCAACAGCGACAGCCTGACGGCAGTGGCGGAAACGTTGAGGAGCAATGCCAAGGTGGCGGATGTGCTGTATGAACCCGAACTGATGGACGCTGTGAACAAGAACATCAGGCGGTTCAGCCTGATATTGCTGATTGTGGCACTGCTGTTCACCTATATCTCCTTCCAGTTAATCAACAACACGGTGCGACTGACGATATTCTCCAAACGATTCAGTATCAATACGATGAGATTGGTGGGCGCATCGTGGGGGTTCATCCGGAAGCCTTTCCTGAAGCGGTCGCTCATTCTCGGTGTCATTGCTGCCGTTGCGGCAAACACCATTCTCATTCTGGGTGTATACGGACTGCAGACCTACGAGCCCGAAATTCGCACGGTGGTGACGAACGAGGCGATGTGGATTGTGGGAGGTGCAGTCTTGGCGTTCGGCCTGCTCATCACGCTGACGAGCACTTACCTTTCGTTGGGAAAATATCTGCGGATGAGCAGCAACGAGTTGTATCATGTATAATATAAAATCGTATAAAAGACATGGATAAGAATTTCGCATTTGGAAAAATGAACTACATCCTGATGATGGTCGGATTTCTGATTGTAGTTCTTGGTTTCGTACTGATGACGGGTGCACCCACGACGGAAGAGGCGTTCAATCCGGACATTTTCAGTACACGACGTATCGTTGTGGCACCGCTGGTCGCTCTCTTCGGATTTCTGTTCGTCATCGTGGCGATTATGTGGAAACCAAAGGAAGAAACGACAAAGTCGGCCACGGAGGAAACTAAAGAGGACGCTCCTTATAACAAAAGTGAACGTTAATACATTGCAATAAGTATGGATTGGTTGCAAGCCCTGTTGATGGGCATTTTTCAGGGACTGACGGAATATCTGCCCGTCAGCAGCAGCGGTCATCTGGCACTCGCTGGAAGTTTGTTGAATGTGGAAAATCCCGACAAGGTGATGACCTTCACGATTGCCGTGCACGTGGCAACGGTGTTGAGCACGCTGGTCATTCTGTGGAAGGAGGTGGGATGGATTTTCCGCGGATTGTTCAAGACGGGAAGCGCGATTGTGCCAAGCCCTTACGGCATCCGTTCGCTGAATGAGGAGCAGAACTACGTCCTCAACATCCTTGTTTCGATGATTCCCATCGGCATCGTCGGATTTTGTTTCAAAGACCAGTTGGAAGCATATTTTTCAAACTTGACGGTGGTGGGCATCTGTCTGCTGATTACCGCCCTTCTGCTTTCGTTTTCCTATTTTGCAAAGCCACGCACGAAGAGCCACATCTCCGCCGTGGACGCCCTTGTCATCGGTATTGCGCAAGCCATTGCCGTACTGCCGGGACTGTCGCGTTCGGGCTCTACCATCGGCACAGGCTTGCTGTTGGGCAACAAGAAGGAAGAGTTGGCAAAATTCTCCTTCCTCATGGTGATACCGCCCATTCTCGGCGAAGCGTTGCTCGACGTGAAGGACATGCTGGAAAGTGGCGTTGAACAGGCGATGAGCGGCATCAGCGTAGGCGCATTGTGCGTCGGTTTCATTGCCGCATTTGTCACGGGATGCGTGGCTTGTCGGTGGATGATTAACATTGTGAAGAAGGGAAAACTGATATACTTCGCCATATATTGCGCCGTGGTGGGTTTGGCAACCATCATTTGGCAATTGTTCGCCTGAAGCATTTCCTTATTATTCCATTATCTCTCTACACCCCTTATGCTGAATCCCCAAGAAGGAGAAATCTTTTGTTTCGACAAACCCTACGGACTTACCTCTTTCCGTGTCGTGTCGCGTGTTCGCGGCATTCTCTCGAACAGAACCGGCGTGAAGTCGCTGAAGGTAGGCCATGCCGGCACGTTGGACCCTCTTGCCACCGGTGTGCTCATCGTGTGCACGGGGAAAGCCACCAAGCAGATAGACACGCTGCAGTCGGGTACGAAGGAGTATGTAGCGACGTTGCGTCTGGGGGCTACCACGCCGTCGTTCGACCGAGAGACAGAGGAGGACGCGACTTATCCGACGGCACACATCACCCGCGAAATGGTGGAGCAAGTGCTGCAGAAGTTTGTCGGTCGCATCGAACAGGTGCCACCGCGTTTCTCCGCCGTCAAGGTAGACGGGAAACGTGCATTCAAGTTGGCTCGCCAAGGCGCAGACATCGAGTTGAAGCCAAAAGTATTGGTCATCGACGAAATGGAACTGCTTTCGTGCCACCTTTCTCCCGACACGACAGCGACTTTTCAGCCCCACGCAGTGAACATCAAACATCTTACCGCCGAAGAACTGGAAGCCGTGCAGTCCGAACCCGCCGACGCTGCTCCCTCTGTCACCATCCGCGTGGTGTGCAGCAAAGGAACCTACATCCGTGCATTGGCACGCGACATCGGTGCAGCATTGGGCAGCGGTGCCTACCTCACGGCGTTGCAACGCACCAGAATCGGCGACTACTATCTCCCGCAGTGCTTGAAAATCGACGAATTTGAGCAGTGGGTAGATGAGCAAGAAATCAGAAAACTTTAACGATATGAAACTTTCACAATTCAAATTCAAACTCCCCGAAACCAAAATCGCCCAGTATCCCACTCTCAATCGCGACGAAGCCAAACTGATGGTGCTGCACCGCGAGACCGGAGAGATTGAGCATCGGCTCTTCAAAGACATCATCGAGTATTTCGACGAAGGCGATGCCTTGATATTCAACGATACGCGCGTGTTTCCGGCACGACTCTACGGAAACAAGGAAAAGACGGGAGCGAAAATCGAAGTGTTCCTGTTGCGCGAACTGAACGAAGAACTGCGCCTCTGGGACGTGCTCGTCGACCCTGCCCGCAAAATCCGCATCGGCAACAAACTCTACTTCGGCGAAGACAACTCCATGGTGGCTGAAGTGATAGACAACACGACATCGCGCGGCCGCACACTGCGTTTCCTCTACGACGGCCCGCACGACGAATTTAAGGAGTCGCTCTATGCCTTGGGCGAAGCACCTATGCCCGACGATGTGCGGAAACTGCGTTCGACCGAGCCCGAAGACCTCGAACGCTTCCAAACCATCTACGCCACCAACGAGGGAGCCGTCACCGCTCCGTCCACCGGTCTGCACTTCTCGCGTGAACTGATGAAACGCATGGAAATCAAAGGCATCGAACAAGCCTTCATCACTCTGCACGCCGGTTTGGGAAACTTCCGCGCCATCGATGTCGAAGACCTCACGAAGCACAAGACCGATTCCGAACAAATGATAGTGCCGGCACGTGCTTGCGAGATTGTAAACAAAGCCAAGAAGCAAGGCAAACGCGTCTGCGCCACAGGAGCCACCGTACTGCGTGCTACCGAAACGGCAGCAGGGCCGGAGGGCATTCTGAAGGAATTTGAAGGATGGACGAGCAAGTTCATCTTCCCACCGCACGACTTCACCGTCTGCAATTCCTTCGTCGTCAATTTCCAGTTGCCGCTCTCCACGATGCTGATGCTCACGTGCGCTTTCGGCGGATACGACGCCGTGATGACGGCATACCACGAAGCCCTGCAAGGCGATTACAAATTCGGAACCTACGGCGACGCGCTGCTCATTCTCTGATTTCTTCGCCTTCATTCTCCACACGTGGAAACAGCCTACCTCTCTCTCGGCACCAACTTGGGCGACAAGCAGCAAAACCTGCTGACAGCCATCCAACATATTGAAACGCGGATTGGGCACATCGTTGCCCAGTCCGCGTTTATTGCTACAGCCCCATGGGGCTTTACGTCCGAACATTCGTTCCTCAACGCCTGCGTTGCCGTCGCCACGACACTGCAGCCCGACGCTCTTCTGCAGGCGACCCAGTGCATCGAAACCGAAATGGGGCGGACACAAAAATCGGACGGCACTTACCACGACCGCATCATCGACATCGACATTCTTCTCTACGGCGACCACGCCGTCCGCACGCCTCATCTCACCATTCCTCATCCGCTGCTTTCGCGTCGCCGCTTCGTGCTTCAGCCGTTGGCAGAAATTGCGCCCAACGTCGTCCCGCCCGGCACCTCGATGTCCGTCGCCGACATGTTGAGCACCCTCCCAGCCGACGCATAAATCTCTGCGATGCCCACGTCGGCATCGTCCGTTTCCAACCACATTCTTCTGCACTCGAAAGCCATGCGAAGGCTTTCGGCGTGATAATATCTTCCAAACGACAAGTGAAAACCTCTGCCGAGCAGTTGCGCCGCCAGTTGAGGCTTTCCGCGAAATCCGTGCACAATGACGGGGTTCGCACCAAACTCCTGCGGGTCGACCATACGCAGCAATTCCTCCCAAGCCTTCACGCAGTGAACCACGAGCATCGTCTGCCGTTCACGCGCCAACGCCACTTGTGCGGCAAAACACGCCATCTGCAACTGCCCATCTCGTCGGCACACCTTGTCCAATCCACATTCACCAATCCCGACGATGCGTCTTTCCGCATCAGCCGCCTCAGCATCCTGCTGCATCATCATCGCGCACAGCCGCTCGAACTGCCCTTCCCAGCCGTCGTCCACCTCCCACGGATGAATGCCCACCGTGCATCGCCGAACCTTCCGCACGTCGTCGTCGGGACGCAACGCATACACCGTCGTCACGCCCTCGCCGCCACAGCAGTCGCCCTCACGCCAATGCCGATGAATGTCGAGCATCATCCTCCGTGTCAGCCCGTCAGCGCTTCACCGCCTTCGGCGTCCAGTTGTTGAAGAAACGCAGCACCTTGTCGCGGTCGTATCCCTGCCCCGACTCCAAGAAACTCGAATCCTGAATATGGATGACCTTGCCCGAATCGTCGAGCACGACAAACACCGGAAAGCCAAATCGTCCGCACTGGTTGAGCCGCTCCATCAGCGCCGCAGCCTGCTGCATCTTCTCCTCACCCTCCGCCTTCCGCGGATTGTAGTTCACGTGGGCATAGACAAAATTCTCGTCCACCACCCTGCTGACCACCGTGTCGTTCGCCACGAAATCGGCAAACCGCAGACACCACGGACACCAGTTGCCACCCACCTGACACACCACGAACTTACCTTCCGCCCGTGCCCGCTCCACAGCCTCGCTGATTTGCTCCAGCGGATTGACAGTTTCGTCGTAAACCTTCTTCACCTGCGCATTTGCCGTCCACGCCATCAGCACGGCAAACAATGTAACGACCGCCCTCCTCATGGCTTCTTCCACGCATTGACGACCTCACCGATATACATGCTGTGCAGACCGGCAGGGAAATTGGCATACATCCGCTTGGGCACGTCATCCTTGAAATACTGCGGGTCGAACGGCGCAGCATACATCGTGCGGCACTCAATCACCAAGTCCGCCTCCACATAGTAAGGCGTCCCATTCTCCGTGTAAGCCGTGTGCAGTCCGAGCGCGGCAGCCTTGTCGCCATCCCGTCCGCTTTTGCTTCCCATGTACTCGAGCACCTTGCTGTGCGCGACATCGAACGCCATGACCGTGAAATACGCACTTTCGTCCATAAACTTCTTCGTGTACCGCTGTTCAGCCACATACACCGTCATCGCCGTGCGTCCCCACAGCGTCCCGATGCCACCCCACCCGATAGTCATCGCATTGTGCTGCTCCTCATTGCCCGCAGCAAGGATTTCCGCATCGTGAAACCATTGGAAACCATTCTCCGTGAAATCCTTCCTCACGTCCATTTTCTGAAATCCGTTCTCCTCTTGAGCGGACACCGTGCCAGCCCCCAGCCACATGGCAGAGGCAGCCATGACGGTCAAAACACTTTTCTTCATCATTGTCATTTTTTTAAGTTCAAACAAATTTCTGCAAAATTACGCAAATCGCTGAACATCTGCAACCTTTTCGCCGTTTTTACTGAAACGGCATCTGCCGCACCCTCACGTACGCGTGTGCACACATTTTATAAAGGTAATATACCGGCAGTCGGTTGTTTAAGAGAATTCTATAACTTGCGGATTTGTTAATTAACAATAATGGGCGTATGGGTGACCTTACGGCAGATGCACCACTTTAACTCACTGATATACAATAATATAACACAGGATGAAACACCCTCGTTTTTGGAGTGCACTTTTAACATTTCCGGAGTGCACTCCAATGT
>JAFLUS010000057.1 GCA_022508685.1 Prevotellaceae bacterium
AGCCACTGGCGGTGGATGTCGTCGAGGTGGGGTGCAAGGCGGTCGTAGACAGTTTGCTGATAGTCGTTGAACCATGTGCGTTCCTCGGGCTGGAGCATGTCGACGAGAATGGCGGAAGTGAGTATCGGGCAGAGCGTGAGTTGCTCAAACTGATAGTAAGGGCCGAATGTCCGACCTTCGCTGTCGGCACATTCGCGGAGTTGGGCGTCGACCACCAGCATCGTGTTTTCGTGACGAACGCCGTGGCTGCCGGCAATGTAGATGCCGGGCTCATCCGTAATCGTCATACCGGGGACGAGTGGCTGCGGCATATAGTTCATACGGAACTGGTGCGGGCCTTCGTGCACGTTGAGATAGGAACCGACACCATGCCCCGTGCCGTGCAGATAGTTGATGCCGTATTTCCACATCGGTTCACGTGCCAGTGCGTCGAGTTGGGTGCCGTAGGTGCCACGTGGGAAGACGGCGCGGGCGAGGTTAATCCATCCACGCAGAACGAGCGTATAGTCGCGACATTCTTCGTGGGTAAGGTCGCCGAGCGGCAAAGTGCGCGTGATGTCGGTGGTGCCGTCGAGATATTGCCCACCGCTGTCGCAAAGCAGCAGACCGCGAGGTGCGACCGATGCGTCGCTTTCGGGCGTCGGTTCGTAATGCACGATGGCACCATGGGCGGCATAGCCCATGATGGTTTCAAAACTTTCGCCACGGAATAGCGGTTGAGCAGCACGCAGTTCGTAGAGGCGGCGGGCGAGTGTCAACTCCGTCTGCCCACCTTGCGGAATGGCTTCGAGCGCCCATTTCATCCACTGCACCATGGCAATGCCGTCTTTGAGCATCGCACTGCGGTAGCCGCGGATTTCCGTCGGATTCTTCATGATTTTCATCAACGTCACAGGACACGTGCCGCAGACTTTCCGGCGCAGACTTTGTGCAATGCGCACGTTGGTCTTGTCGGGTTGGATGAGCACGCGCTGCTCCGTGAGGGCGAGGTCGTCGAATATCTGCAGATAGGGTCGTATGTCGACGCCTGCATCGGCAAGGAACGTGCGCACGTCGTTGTCGACTTTCGCGCTGTCAATATAGAGCGTCGCTGCGTCGGGTGCCACGACGAGGTAACTGACGAAGAGGGGATTGTAATCAACGTCGGTGCCGCGCAGATTCAATGCCCACGCCACTTCGTCGAGCATGGAAACGACGACCGTGTCGGCACCTGCCGCCATTGTGGCTTGACGGATGCGTTGAAGTTTCGATGCAACGTCCTCGCCGGCATACTGAAGGTCGTGAATGGCGACGGGATGCTGCGGAATGGCCGGTCGGTCGCTCCAGATGCTGTCGTAGGGGTCGCCGACGGCGGTGAGCGAAAGGTGGCTGTCCAATTGCTGCGCCAGTGCATCGAACTCCGCGACGGTGAAGCAGGATGCATCCACTGCCACGCATGGTTGTGCACCGTTGGCTGCCAAGTGGGAATTGAGCCATTGCGCAATGGTTGGCGTCCCTTCGAGTCCCAATCGCTGAAGTTCGAAGGGCGTGCCTGCCAACTGCTGTTCGGCAGCGAGAAAATAGCGGTTATCCGTCCAAAGTGCGGCATTGTCGAGCGTCACGACTGCCGTTCCGGCACTGCCGTTGAAGCCGCTAATCCATGCACGGCTGTGCCAATGCTGCGGCACGTATTCGCCGGAATGAGGGTCGGTGCTCGGAGTGACAAACGCGCTGATGCCGTTGTCGCGCATCCATGCACGGAGCGCGTCGACACGTTGTGTAATCATCGTATTCATAGAAATTCTGTCTTGAAATTTTCGTTTCGCACAAAGTTAGGCATAAAGTTCGATAAATCAACAAATTCATCGAACTTTCGGCGTTTTTCCAAGAAAATTGGCGACGAAGCGAAGTTTACACATTTTTTTCGCTACCTTTGTGCAGTGTTTTATATTGATTTGAAACCTTAAACAAAGAACAACCGATATGAAGACAATGAAAGCAATGTTGGCCGTGCTGGCACTGATGTTGGCAAGCGTGGCAACGGCACAGACGGAAGGCGTGAAATTCGTAGAAGGAAAATCGCTGGCGCAAGTCATGGCGCAAGCCAAGAAAGAGGGGAAACTGACGTTCGTAGATTGCTACACGACGTGGTGCGGCCCTTGCAAGATGATGGCGAACCGCGAATTTCCCAAGAAGGAAGCCGGCGACTATTTCAACGCCAAGTTCGTGTGTGCGAAATACGACATCGAAGCCGGAGAAGGCATCGAACTTGCCAAGAAGTATGACGTTCGCTCCATTCCCACGTTCCTCATTTTCAACACGGAAGGCGAACTCATTCACCGCATGGTGGGTGCAAACGAAATCGGTGAATTTATCAAATCGGTGGAAGACGGTCTGAAGCAAGCCCAGTCGAACGACTGACGACATTCCCTTTAAGTGAAAAAGATGAAACTCAAACTTTGGCACGAATTGGAGGACTACATCGTCATCACATTCGGGCTTTTCCTCTATGCGCTCGGCTGGGCGGCATTCCTGCTGCCCTACGAAATCGCCTGCGGCGGGCTGACGGGTATTTCCGCCATCGTGTTCTATCTGACAGGCATCGAAATACAATACACCTACTTTTGCGTCAATGCGCTGCTCATCCTCGTAGCCATCCGACTGCTCGGCTTCCGTTTCTGCATCAAGACCATCTACGGATTCACGATGCTGTCGGTCATCCTCGCAGCCTTGCAGATGCTGTTCAAGGACAGCGAAGGACACCTGCCACGCGTGCTCGGCGAAGACCAAGAATTCATGGCCTGCCTGTTGGGCGCAGGACTGACGGGTGCAGGACTTGGGCTCATCTTCCAGCATCAAGGTTCGACGGGAGGCACCGACATCATTGCCGCCATCGTGAACAAATACCGCAACGTGTCGATGGGACGCGCCATCCTCATCTGCGACGTCATCATCATTTCGTCGCTCTACTTCATCTTCAACGACTGGAAGCGCGTCATTTTCGGTTTCGTCACGATGTTCGTCCTCGCCTTCCTCATCGACTACGTGATGAGTTATGCCCACCAGTCCGTCCAGTTCTTCATCATCTCGAAGAAGCACGAGGAAATCCGCCAAGCCCTCATTCATCGTCTCCACCGCGGAGCCACCATCCTTCACGGCATCGGCGCCTACAGCGGTGAAGACCAAGAAATCACGATGGTGGTGTGCCGCCGGCGCCAGTCCGTCGAAATCTTCCGCATGGTGCAAGACATCGACCCCACGGCATTCATCACACAGACGAAGGCCGCCGGCGTATATGGCGAAGGCTTCGACAGCATCAAGGTGTAACACCCGCCTTGCCGATACAGAAAGAACAAAAACACTCAACCTATGGCACTGATAAAGACAGTTTGCGGCCTGACGCCGAAATGGGGCGAAGGCTGCTATTTCTCGGAAAACGCCACGATTGTGGGCGACGTCACAATGGGCGACCAATGCACGGTGTGGTTCAATGCCGTCGTTCGCGGCGACGTGAACTACATCCGCATCGGCAACCGCGTCAACATTCAAGACGGCTCGTGCCTGCACACACTCTACCAGAAGGCAGCCATCGAAATCGGCGACGACGTCACCATCGGTCATAACGTCACACTGCACGGCTGCACCGTCAAGCGCTGCGCACTCATCGGAATGGGCGCCACCGTCCTCGACAACGCCGTCATCGGCGAAGGCGCAATCATTGCCGCCGGCGCACTCGTGCTGAAAGGCACGCAAGTGGGCGACGGCGAACTATGGGGAGGCGTACCCGCCAAATTCATCAAGAAAGTAGACCCCGACCAAGCACGCGAACTCAATCAAGGCATTGCGCAGCACTACATCATGTATGCCGACTGGTATCGCGACTGACACAAGCCCATTTTTCCGCCATTGCGAACCCCATTTTCGGCGTATGCGCAAACGTTTTCAGGCGTGCGCATACGCCTCTATACGCTTATGCATAAAACTAAAAACGTTTGTGCATACGCCGAAAAACGTTTATGCATACGCCAAAATGCAGTAATGCGTCAGAATTTTTTCGGTTTATAAATAGCAGAAAAAGAGGGATTTAGCATCGTGTGAAATTTTGCAGTGCAAAATTCGTAAATGATGTCCTGCTTTATAAAGGTTCTTTCATGTTTGTAAATAATTGTGTTAAAATCAACGACTTTTTTGGCACATTATAGATAAATGCGTATTTTTGCAACGCATTGAGAAAATTCAATGCCATTTTTTGCTCAACCGCTGTCTGAATCACCACCTCAGGAATGCAAATGAGCAATGACAATTCTTGTAGGGAGAGCACGTAGTGTGTGCAGACTTCCCCGTAAAGAATTGTGGCTTGTGGTGAGCCAAGACAGCGTATGGTGAAAGTCTGCGCTTTTTTTGTTGTTTAAGACAATTGCGCAGTGGTCACATCGATGAGGCAATAGTGCGCAATAACTTAAATACAACATCTATGAAACGGAATATCAACATCCTTGCATTTGTGTTGACGTCTTTCCCGAGAGATGGTTGAATTCGTGTTAAAAAATCTTCCTTTCACGGGGCAAATGCCCATTTTTTGAGGGAAAGTGGCACGAGATGGATATTATTTTGTAACTTTGCATCGATTACGTATAATCAGACACGTCATGACACGTAAATTTGATTTTCTTATTATCGGCTCCGGTGTAGCCGGTATGAGTTATGCCTTGAAAGTGGCTCGGGCAAAGAAGGGCAAAATCGGTATCATCTGCAAGACGACGCTTGAGGAGGCCAATACGGCGAAGGCGCAGGGCGGAATTGCTTCGGTGACCAATTTGCTGGTCGACAATTTCGAAAAGCACATTGAGGATACGATGATTGCCGGCGACTACATCAGCGACCGCGAGGCCGTGGAGCAGGTGGTGCGCAATGCGCCGGAACAGATTAGGGAACTCGTCGGGTGGGGTGTCAATTTCGACAAGAATGACGATGGCGACTTCGACCTTCATCGCGAGGGCGGACACAGCGAGTTCCGCATTCTCCACCATGCCGACGACACGGGGGCGGAAATCCAGCGCGGGCTGATGGCTGCCGTGCGTGCTTGTCCCGACATCGAAATCTTGGAAAATCATTTTGCCGTGGAAATCATCACGCAGCATCATCTCGGCATACGTGTCACGCGACGCACGCCCGACATCGAATGTTATGGTGCCTACGTGCTCAATCCCGACACGGGCAAGGTCGACACGTATCTGTCGAAAGTCACGCTGATGGCTACGGGCGGAACGGGGGCTATCTATGCGACGACGTCGAACCCCAACATTGCGACGGGCGACGGCATTGCCATGGTGCATCGGGCGAAGGGCATCATCAAGGATATGGAGTTCGTGCAGTTCCACCCTACCGTGCTGTTCAATCCGAAGGAGACTCACCCTGCTTACCTCATCACGGAGGCGATGCGCGGTTATGGTGGCATTCTGCGTCTGCCCAACGGCGAGGAGTTCATGCAGAAATATGATGAACGGCTGAGCCTTGCGCCGCGCGACATCGTGGCACGTGCCATCGACAACGAGATGAAAATCCATGCGCTCGACCACGTTTGTCTCGACGTGACGCATAAGGATGCCGAAGAGACGAAGCACCATTTCCCGAACATCTACGCGAAGTGTCTGTCTATCGGCATCGACATCACCAAGGACTATATTCCCGTTGCGCCTTCTGCCCATTACATGTGCGGAGGCATCAAGGTCGACCTCGACGGACAGAGCACCATTCGCCGGCTCTATGCCGTTGGCGAATGTTCGTGCACGGGCTTGCATGGGGGCAACCGCCTTGCCAGCAACTCGCTTATCGAGGCCGTCGTCTATGCCGATGCGGCTGCCAAGCATTCGCTGAGCGTGATGGATGACTATGATTTCAACGAAGCCGTACCGGAGTGGAACGACGAGGGCACGATGACGAACGAGGAGAAAGTGCTCATTGCGCAAGACGTGAAGGAAGTGGGACAAATCATGTCGACCTATGTCGGCATCGTCCGCAGCGACCTGCGCCTGCATCGCGCATGGGAGCGTCTCGACCTCCTTTATGAAGAGACGGAACACCTGTTCAAGCGCGTCAAGCCGACGAAGGACATTTGCGAACTTCGCAACATGATTAACGTGGGCTACCTCATCACCCGACAGGCATTGGAACGCAAGGAGAGCCGCGGACTCCACTACACGGTGGACTATGCCCGCCATGCTCTCGACAACGAAAAGACGGTCAATCCCTTCAAGTCGAAAATCTGACGGAGCGACATGCTCTCTGCAGACCGACTGAACATAATTTAAGCAGATATTCACCCAAAAACAAACAACAAAATGAAGAAAATCCTTTTGGTGGTTCTCACCGTTTTTGCTGCGCTGAGCGCAAAGGCGCAAATGGAAATGATGATGCAGCCACTCCCGCTCGACCCGAATGTCAGGGTGGGAAAACTCGACAACGGACTCACGTACTACATCCGTCACAATGAATGGCCCGAACAGCGTGCCGATTTCTACATCGCACAGAAAGTCGGTTCCATGCAGGAAGAGGACAACCAACGCGGTTTGGCGCACTTCTTGGAGCACATGTGTTTCAACGGAACGACCCACTTCCCGGGCAGCAAACTCAAGACTTATCTCGAAAGCATCGGTGTGAAGTTCGGCGAAAACCTCAATGCCTACACCAGTTTCGACGAAACGGTCTACAACATCAACAATGTCAAGACCACGAGCGAAGGTTCGCTCGATTCCTGTCTGCTCATTCTGCATGACTGGAGCCACGACCTCCTTCTCGAAGGTGAAGAAATCGACAAGGAGCGCGGTGTCATCAACGAAGAATGGCGCATGCGCCGCAGCGCCATGATGCGCATGTATGAACAGGCATTGCCCGACATCTATCCGGGTTCGAAGTATGCCGACCGCATGCCCATCGGTACGATGGATGTGGTGATGAACTTCCCCCACGACGTGTTGCGTGCATATTACAAGAAATGGTATCGTCCCGACCTGCAGGCCGTCATCATCGTCGGCGACATTGACGTCGACAAGATGGAAGCGAAGGTGAAGGAAGTCTTCGCCGACATTCAAGCCCCTGCGGCAGATGCAGCCGTGCGTGAATACTACGACGTGCCCGACACGACGGAACCGCTCGTCAGCATCCAGACCGACAAGGAGCAGACGCAGTCCATGATTATGCTGATGATGAAGCACGACACGATGCCACGCGAAGCCCGCGGGTCTGTGATGAAGATGCTGAGCGACTACATCGACGCAGCCGTTGGTTCGATGTTCAGCAGCCGCATTCAGGAAATTCTGCAGCAAGGCAATCCGCCGTTCATTGCAGCCGACATGGGCGACGGCAACTTCTTCGTGTCGAAAACGAAAGATGCGCTCACCGGTGCCGTACAGTTCAAGGACAACGGACAGGACGAAGCCCTCGCCGCTCTCTACCGCGAAATGCTGCGTGCCGCACGCTACGGATTCACCGCTTCCGAGTATGAACGCTTCAAGCAGGAATACCTCTCGCAACTCGAAGATGTATACGCCAAGAAAGACAAGGTGCTCTCCACCCGTTACGTACAGGAATACGTGCGCCACTTCCTCGACGGCGACGCCATGCCCGGCATCGAAGTGGAATACCAACTCATGAAGATGCTCGTGCCGCAAATCCCCGTTGATGCAATTAACCAAACCCTGCAGGAAACCGTCAGCGAAGGCGACGAAAACCTCGTTGTTGTCATGTTCGCACCCGAGAAGGACGACATCGTCCTGCCGACGAAGGAAGAACTGCTGAACGTGCTCAAGACCGTACAGGCAGAGGACATTACGGCATACGTTGAAGAAGTGAACAACGACCCGCTCATCACCGAACCGCTCGCCGGTTCCACCATCGTTGACATCACCGACGAACCCTTCCACGCCAAACTCGTCACCTTGAGCAACGGCGTGAAGATTCACGTCCTGCCGACCGACTACACGCCCAACACCATCTCCATGCGAGCCCTCAGTTATGGCGGAGCAGCCCTCTATCCCGACAGCGAGTACCTCAACGTCAGCAACGCCGACATGATTTCGTTAGGCGGATGGGGCAACTTCTCGGCCACAGACCTGCAGAAACGCCTTGCCGGCATCAAAGCCAGCGCAGAACCCAGCATCGACACCTACACCGAGGGCATCACCGGTCAGTGCGTAGTGAAGGACTTGGAAACCATGCTCCAACTCACCTACCTCTGCTTCACCGCACCTCGTCGCGACGATGCAGCCTACCAGTCGACCATCGAGCGCACCAAGCAGCAACTTGCCAATGCTGAACTTGCACCCACTACAGCCCTGCAAGACAGCATCATCAGCACGCTCTACAACAACCACATCCGTGCACTGCGCACCCGTGCAACCGACCTCGACCGTCTGTCCTACGACCGTCTGCTCGACATCTACAAGGAACGCTTTGCCGATGGCGACGACTTCGAATTCTTCTTCGTAGGCGACATCGACCTCGACGAAGCCCTCCCGCTCTTCGCCAAGTACCTCGGTTCGTTGCCCGTGAAGGAAGGTTCGGAAGCAAAGACCCTCATCGACCTCAGATTTGCGAAAGGCGAGCGCACCAACGTGTTCGAAAAAGAACAGCAGACGCCCAATGCAATCATCCTGTTCCTCTACCACGCACCGATGGAGGACAACCTCCGCAACGCACTCACCGTCGACATGCTCGAGCAACTCATGTCCATGCACTACACCGAAAGCATCCGCGAAGATGAAGGCGGAGCCTACAGCGTAGGCGTGAGCGGCAACTTGCAGAATTATCCCGAAGAAATCGCTCAAATCGAAATCATGCTGCCCACCTCTCCCGACAAGCGTGAACGCATGACCGAACTCGTCTACGAAGGCGTCAACACCTTGCTGACCGAAGGCGTGAACGCCGAGAACCTGCAAAAGGTGAAGGAGTACATGCACCGCAAGCATGCCGAGGACCTCAAGAAGAACAACTTCTGGATGAATGCCATGATTCGTCTCTTCCGTTCAGGCAAGGACGTCGTTACCGACTACGACAAGTTGGTGGACGACATCACGGCAGCCGACATCCAAGCCGCAGCCAAGACCATCTTCCAAAGCGGCAACCGCATCGAAGTCGGCATGACGAGCCCGCAGCAATAATCTCGCCAGCGGTCGCTTCCGCGACCTCATCTCCATCAACGCCACATTCGACATCTGCGCGAATGTGGCGCTTTTTTTAGGCAATGTCGAAAAATTGACACTGATTTTAGTTGCGAATTTCGCAACTATCTACCTTGCGAGGTATCAGTGACTTAGTATTCTATTTTATGATTACTTTTTTATTGTTAACAATGTAAAGTCCGGG
>JAFLUS010000058.1:0-4454 GCA_022508685.1 Prevotellaceae bacterium
AATTTCCGTAAGAAACTGTGGACGAGCGAAAAGGCCATCAGCGTGATGCGTCCGCTCATGCAGTATGTCGACGTGTGCATCGGCAATGAGGAAGATGCTGAACTCTGTCTCGGTTTCAAGCCCGATGCCGATGTGGAGGGTGGAAAGACGGATGCTGCCGGATACGAAGGCATTTTCCGCCAAATGGCTGCGGAATTCGGATTCAAGTACGTGGTCAGCACGTTGCGCGAGAGTTTCTCGGCTACGCACAACGGATGGAAGGCGCTCATCTACGACGGCAAGGAATTCTACCAGTCGAAGCGTTACGACATCGAGCCGATTATCGACCGCGTAGGCGGTGGCGACTCTTTCTCCGGCGGACTGATTCACGGACTGCTGACGAAGCCGACACAAGGCGAAGCATTGGAATTTGCCGTGGCTGCATCGGCGCTGAAGCATACGATTCCGGGCGACTTCAATCACGTGAGTGTCGAAGAAGTGGAAGCGCTTGCCGGCGGTAGTGCCAACGGACGTGTGCAACGATAAAGATTGTATTCAACAGCAAAAATACCATTCATATCATGGCAAAATTCGATAAACTTGCAGTCATGCAAAAAATTGGCAGCACGGGAATGGTGCCCGTGTTCTACCACAAGAACGCCGACGTGGCGAAGAAGGTCATCAAGGCGTGCTACGACGGAGGCGTTCGTGCCTTTGAATTTACCAACCGTGGCGACTTCGCGCACGAAGTGTTCGCAGAGTGTGTGAAATTTGCCGACAAGGAATGTCCCGAACTGGCGCTTGGTGTGGGCAGCGTGGTCGATGCTCCCACGGCAGCCCTCTACATCCAGTTGGGTGCTTGCTTCATTGTCGGCCCGCTGTTCAATCCCGACATTGCTCCCGTCTGCAACCGCCGCCTCATTCCCTATTGCCCGGGCTGTGGCAGCGTGAGCGAAGTGGGAAAGGCACAGGAGTTGGGTTGCGACCTCACCAAGGTGTTCCCCGGCGACGTTTACGGCCCTGCATTTGTCAAAGGAATGAAGGCCCCGATGCCATGGTCTAAAATCATGGTGACAGGTGGTGTGGCTCCGACGAAGGAAAATCTTTCGGCATGGATGAAAGCCGGTGTCTACTGCGTGGGCATGGGTAGCAAACTCTTCCCCAAAGACCGCGTAGAGGCCGAAGACTGGCAATACGTTACCGACATGTGCCGCGAGGCTCTCGGCTACATCGCTGACGCACGCCAATAGGCATCAGCATTGCTACAAAGAAAAAAGAAGCGCATTTCCGACGATTCGGAAATGCGCTTCTTTTTTATCAGCATTGGCAGACCGGCGTTCCGCCGTTGCCTGAGTGTCTTACTTCACAACGACTTTTGACACTTTGCCGTCAGCACGGACGAGATATACGCCCGGAGCCTGTACGCCGTTGGATGCTACGCGCGTGCCGTTGGCAGTAAACACTTCAAAGTCCTTGACGCCGTCCACGCGGATGACGCGTCCGTCGGTGCGAACACGCAGTGCTGCGCCGTTGCCGTTCTGCATCCACAG
The DNA here is from genome assembly GCA_022508685.1 of Prevotellaceae bacterium. Classification (GTDB taxonomy): domain Bacteria; phylum Bacteroidota; class Bacteroidia; order Bacteroidales; family Bacteroidaceae; genus UBA3839. The sequence continues at coordinate 1,530 of JAFLUS010000058.1, forward strand.
GTTGCCGATGCCGTCAGCCTCTGTCATGTCGTCGTTGTAGAGGATAGCCCAACCGACGATGTCGGCTTGATTCTTGGAATCCACTTGCGAGGTCGTGCTGTTGACGCTGGTGTCGACGATGCGGCGGATGCGCACACCGGTGGTTTTCACGACGCGATTGTTGTTTTCGTCCAATTCCGTTTTTGTCGTTACGCTGTTCTGACGCAGCACAGCCGGTACGGGCGTGTTGTTGGTCTGCATATCGGCAAAGATGTACGGGCTCACGGCTTTGATGGTGTCCGTACCTACGGCGAAAGTGGCGAGTTTGGCTGCTCCGTACACTTCGTTGTCGCAGAGGTTGGCTGCCAACGTCAGACCGGTTTCTTCGTCGATGAGGGCCTTACCCGGTGTCATGGCGATATAGCCGAGACGGCTTGCTGCCGGTTGTGCCGTTTCACTTTGTTCATACATCACGGTACACTTGAAACCGGTGTTCGTCACGTCCCAAATCTTGTGCATCAGCGCACGATTGCTGTCCGATGTGCGGTTGACGGTACCGATGACAACAGGCGTTACGCCTTCGGGGAAGGGTTTGGTGAAAGTCACTTCGGTGACGGGTTGCGTGCGCGGTGCCGTCACGTTGATGGTGTTGACTTCCACGTCCATGTCGCCGAACGTATAGTTGCCGGGAACAATCGCCATGTAGGAGATTTCTTCAGCCTTTTCGTAGGTGTCCGTGCTGTTCTTCTGGTTCTTCCACGGCAGTCCCTTGTAACTGAACTTGGAAAAACTGATGGCAGATGCGTTGAAGAACGGAGCGGTAATGGTGTTGCTGTTGTTGAACGTCATCAGTCCCATGATGATGGTGGGAGCCGCTTCCATACGTTCGTTGAAACCAGTTTCGCGAGCCGTTGCCACGTCGTAGAGCGCGAGGCGTCCGTACTCCATCGTTGCATCGCCGTAGGGCAAGTTGACCATGTACTCGTTGCTGTAGCGGTTGATGCCGACGAGGTCGGTGACGTGTGCGCGGTAGATGGCTCCGTCCACAGGAGTTGCGTCCGTATAGGTGTAGCGTGCAGCATCTTCGCGTACTTCAATGGTGTCGAGAGATACCCAGTCGTTCGAGCCGGGCAACTTGCGTTGGATGTCCATCAGTTGGTTGTATTCACCATTCTTGTCGTACCATGCGATTTCTACCTGACCGCCGCTGATGGTTGCCGTAAGATTGTAGGGGGCGTACTGACGCGGGTTGGTCGGCACTTTGTCGTACTTGCCGTTGTAGCCGAGTCCTCCGTCAATGGTTGCGTAGTATTCTCCGGCTTCGGTCAGTTTACCATTCTTATAAATTCTCGACGGGTCGCGTTCACTATTCCAATAGTAGTAACGTTCGATGCAGTCGTTGTTGTTCAGCACGGGGCAAATGCGCTTCAATGCTGCTGCGTTCTGCGATTCGGTCACGCCGCTGGCGAATGCGCCGTTGCTGTTCCACGATGCACCCCACACCCATTCGGAAATCCATACGGGACGTCCGGTGGAGTTGGTCCAGTTGCGAATGGTTCCGAAGTTGCCTTCAGGCCAATAGCAGTGCAGGTCGATGATGTCGCAACGCCATCCGCGTGCGTCGATAGAGTCGATGAAGTTCTTGATGTATCCTTGTCCGTTCGTCCAGTCGCTGCCGTCCCACGACGACGGAGAGCAAAGGCGCATGCCGGTACGCATGAGGTCTTCCCAGTTTGCCAACACTTGGTCGACGGTTTCCACCTGACCTTTCGGGTCGTCGGCCGTGTTCATCGGCTCGTTGTTGGTCTTCATGTGCGGCGACGTGGTGCATTGTCCCAGCGATGCCGGCGAAGGATAGTTTTCGTAGATGTGGTGAGGCACGTTCTCTACGTCGGGCGCCATGTCGGAAGTGCCACCCCATGTGTAGGTACTCGTCACGTTGAGTGCGCTGCAGGCGTTCTTGTCGCCTCCGGCTGCAGCCAGTTGAGGCTTGCCTGTGTCATACCACTTGAAGATGCGGTAGGACGAGATGCGTTGGTCGAGCACGGTGGGCAGCGTAGCAAATTCGATGTCCTTGTCGGCTGCGATGAAGCAACGGCTGTAGCCGCGTCCGCTGGCACGGGTGGAGAAAGTCACCATGTAGCCGCGCTTGAGTTTGAAGGAGCGGATGCGGTTGTTGAGTTTCGCATCGGTGAGCGTGTTCATGAAGCCACCCGAATTTTCCAGACCGAAGTCGTTGACGGCTTCTCCTTGGAAGTTCTGTTCGGAATAGACCGTCAGCGGTTTGAAGTTGTTGCCGTAGGGCAGGATAATGGCACCGCGGTTGTAGAGTTTCACTTGGCAGTTCGTGTTGTTCACGGCTTTTGCGCCGTTGATTTGCACGTGTGCAGCCAGCATGGGAATGGCAACCGACGGTTTTACATTCTTGAGAATGAGCACGGCGTTGTCGGTGTTGGTGATGTTCACCACTCCGTCGTCGGCAAATGGTGTCGTGTTGTTCACGATGTAGTCCACATCGGTGTCGAGCGTCACCATGCCGTTTACTTTGTCGACGGTCGTCTTTGTGTTCTGCGCTTGCAGCATGGCAGCCGCAGTCAGCAGGATGCCGGCGCAGAGCAGTCTCATTGATTTCATCATTTTGTTTGTGTTTAGTTTGGGTTGATAGTTCGTTAGTTCTGGTGCCTGCGTGCCTTACCTTATTTATATACGCGCATATACGCGCGCACGCGCACGAAGAGGCATATTTCTTTTGCAATATTACAAATAATTTTCTGAATAACACGGGATTTTGCCATAAAACGCCCGAATTGTTAAGAGTTTTTAACATCTCGGCAATTTTTGAGTACGCATCGCATGGTGCGAGGCAAAGGCGTGTCTTGCCGTCCGAACTGCCGAAAACGGCGGTTCGGGAACGCTCAAAAATTCCGTGCCTGACGGAGTAAAATT
>JAFLUS010000058.1:4554-9342 GCA_022508685.1 Prevotellaceae bacterium
CCGAAAACGGCGGTTCGGGAACGCTCAAAAATTCCGTGCCTGACGGAGTAAAATTGCGTGCCTATGAAAATAAAATTTCATGCCTACGAAAATAAAATTTCATGCCTACGAAAATAAAATTTCATGCCTACGAAAAAAAACTTTCGTGCCTACGAAAATAAACTTTGTTGCCTGCGAAAAAAAACTTTGTCAGGCAACGAATTTTCAGCCCGCTGCGGAGGGCAGAAACGTCGGTAGTGAGCCTTCCGTCAACATTGTACGTCGGGACTGCATTTTTGAGATTGTATTTTCTTGCATTTCAGAGATTTTGCGTAACTTTGTGCCATAAAACACTAAACTACTACACATGATGAACGCAACGAACAACCATGCCCAACTGAACATCGCAGTGGCAGGCACCGGCTACGTCGGCTTGTCTATCGGCGTGCTGCTGGCACAGCATCATCGGGTGACGGCCGTCGATGTCATTCCCGAAAAGGTGGAAAAACTGAACCGGCACGTATCGCCCATACAGGACGACTATATCGAAAAATATCTGGCTGAGAAAGAACTGAACTTCACGGCTACGCTCGACGGAGCCGCAGCCTATCGCGATGCCGACTTCGTGGTGATTGCAGCACCGACGAACTACGACCCCGTGAAAAACTATTTCGACACGTCGCACGTGGAGGAAGTCATCGACCTCGTGCTGGAAGTCAATCCCGATGCCGTGATGGTGATTAAGAGCACCATCCCCGTGGGCTACTGCCGCAGCCTCTACGTGAAGTACGCGCAACGCGGCGTGCAGCGGCTCAACCTGCTGTTCTCGCCCGAATTTCTGCGCGAAAGCAAGGCGCTCTACGACAACCTCTATCCCAGCCGCATCATCGTGGGCTATCCCAAACTCATTGATGCAGAACACAGTTCGGAGGAGAACGACGCCATCCGGAAAATAGCCGACATACCGGCACTCACGGAGGCTGCCCACACCTTTGCCGCACTGCTGCAGGAAGGGGCAATCAAAGAGAACGTCGACACGCTGTTCATGGGACTGAAAGAGGCTGAAGCCGTCAAACTCTTTGCCAACACCTACCTCGCCCTGCGCGTGTCCTACTTCAACGAACTCGACACCTATGCCGAAGTCAAGGGGCTCGATGCACAAGCCATCATCCAAGGCATCGGGCTCGACCCCCGCATCGGCACGCATTACAACAATCCTTCGTTCGGCTACGGCGGCTACTGCCTGCCCAAAGACACCAAGCAACTGCTTGCCAACTACAGCGACGTGCCGCAGAACATGATGTCAGCCATCGTCGAATCGAACCGCACGCGCAAGGACTTCATTGCCGACCAAGTGCTGACGAAGGCCGGCTACTACGCCTACACCTCGGCAAATGCCTACGGCAAGGCACCCGAACGCGAATGCGTCATCGGCGTCTATCGTCTGACGATGAAGTCGAACAGCGACAATTTCCGCCAGTCGAGCATACAGGGCGTGATGAAACGCATCAAGGCAAAAGGTGCGAAAGTCATCGTCTACGAACCGACGCTCCCCGACGGCGAAACCTTCTTCGGCTCGCTCGTCATCAACGACTTGGCAGAATTCAAGCGCCAGAGCCAAGCCATCATCGCCAACCGCTACGACAGTTCGCTCGACGACGTGCAGGACAAAGTCTACACGCGCGACCTCTTCCGCCGCGATTGAGCACATGCGCAACAGGCATCGTCGCCGCACTTGACGCTGACGACAAGAAAAAAGAGGGAAATACGCTTTGCCGTATTTCCTTTTTTATGTACCTTTGCAGCCGATTTAGTTATACAAGGGGTGCTTCGGACGCACGACGGACGAGGCTGAGATTATACCCTCTGAACTTGTACGGGTAATGCCGACACAAGGATGGTGCTCACAAAAACCCCTTTATTGTTGTACCATAAATAATAAAGGAAAACAAACATGAAAACTTTGTTGCTCACGGTTTCCTCTGCGCTTCTCGGCGTAGCGGCAACTCACGCGCAGAACGAGAAGGTAGACACCACGCGCGTCTACGACCTTCAGGAAGTGCAGGTGCATGCCTTGCGTGCCAATGCCAAGACACCGGTCGCATTCAACGACCTCAACCGCCAACAACTGGAAGCAGTGAACTTCGGTAAAGACGTTCCCTCGCTGCTCAGCCAACTGCCGTCAGTCACGACGACGAGCGACGCCGGCACAGGCATCGGCTACACCGGCATCCGCGTTCGCGGTACCGACCCCACGCGCATCAACATCACAGCCAACGGCATTCCGCTCAACGACTCCGAAAGTTCGCAACTCTACTGGGTCAATCTCGGCGACCTCGCATCGAGCATGCAGTCCATGCAAGTGCAACGCGGCGTAGGCAGCAGCACCAACGGCGCCGGAGCATTCGGTGCGACGGTGAATATGCAGACGGAGAACATCGGCGTGAAACCATACGCAAGTTTCGACCTCTCTGCCGGAACATACGGCACGCACAAGGAAACGGCACGTTTCTCCACCGGCTTGCTGTCCGGACACTGGGGACTGCAAGGCCGTCTGTCCAACATCGGCAGCGACGGCTACATCGACCGTGCATCGGCTCGCCTCAATTCCTATTTTCTGCAAGGAGGCTATTTCTCCGACAATACGGTCGTGAAATTCATCACGTTCAACGGAACGGAGAAAACGTACCACGCATGGGACTATGCGTCGAAAGCCGACATGGAAAAGTACGGACGCACGTACAACCCCAGCGGAGCCTACACGGCAGCCGACGGCACTACGGCGTACTACCGCAACCAAACGGACAACTACCATCAGCAACACTACCAATTGTTGTGGAACCAGTTGCTCTCGACCAGTTGGAACTTCAACGTCGCCCTCCACTACACACGCGGCGACGGCTACTACGAACAATATAAGGAAGGACAAAAACTGTACAAGTATTTGTTGCAATCGTCGGTAAGCGAAAAGAGCGACCTCATCCGCCAGAAGCGCATGAACAACGACTTCTACGGCACCGTCCTCTCTGCCAACTACACCGACCACCGACATCTGACGGCAAACATCGGCGGAGGCTGGAACAAATACGACGGCGACCACTACGGACGCCTCGTGTGGGTGCGTCAGTTCGAAGGTGCACTCAATCCGCAGCACAAGTATTACGACAACAAAGCCAAGAAAACCGACGGCAACATCTATGCAAAACTCAATTACGAGTTTCTGCAAGGACTGAACGGCTATGTCGACCTCCAATACCGCCACGTCGGCTACACGATGAGCGGAACGTCGCAAGAGTTTGACGACGACCACAACCAACGTCCGCTCACGCTCGACCGCACATACGACTTCTTCAATCCGAAATTCGGTCTGACCTACGCACTGCCGAAGGGACATACGCTCTACGCCTCTTACGCCATTGCCCACAAGGAACCGACACGCAACGACTTCGAAGACATGATGGCTGAAACGGAAGCCGTCAACCCGAAGGCAGAACGCCTCAACGACGTAGAAGTCGGCTACAAATACGAAACGGCGAAATTCACAGCCGGCGCCAACTTCTACTTCATGGACTACGACAACCAGTTCGTCCTCACCGGCGCACAGGACTCCAACGGCGAAATGGTGGCACGCAACATCAAAGACTCCTACCGCATGGGTGTGGAACTGCAAGCAGCATGGCGTCCGTTCACAGGTTTCCAATGGGATGTGAATGCAACGTGGAGCCGCAATCGCGCCAAGAACATGCAGGTAACGGCACTCAACGACGACTGGAGCCAATACTACGTCTGCGTCGGCACCACCCCGTTGGCATATTCGCCCGACTTCGTTCTCAACAACATGTTCTCCTACGAATGGCGCGGCTTCAAGGCATCGCTCATCAGCAAATACGTGAGCGAGCAGTACATGACCAATTCCGGTTTCAAGAGTTATCTCGAAGAAGACGGCAGCCGCACCAGCGCGATGATTGACGCCATGTTCGTCAGCGACCTCGACCTTTCCTATTCCTTCTCGACCAAGACGCTGAAGCGCATCACCGTCGGTGTAACCGTCTACAACCTCTTCAACGAGACATACGAAAGCAATGGTTCGTGCTCAATGAACTTCCGCGAAAAGAACGGAAAAGTGGAAGCCTACAACGGCGGATGGGCATGGAGCACGTATTCGGCACAAGCCCCCACGCACTTCCTCGCCCACTTGAGCGTCAACTTCTAATCCGCTGCTGACACAACGCAGCAACACGACCGTATGATGACATTTCTCGCGGCACATTGGCTCGACATCACCACGACCATCCTCGGCATCCTCTACATTCTGCTCGAGGTCAAAGCCAGCATCGCCATGTGGCTCGTCGGCTTTCTGATGCAAAGTCTGGGCATTGTGCTCTACTACCAAAAAGGACTCTATGCCGATTGCGGCATGGAGTTCTACTATTTGGCAATGACCGTCTACGGCTTCATTGCGTGGAAACGGGGAACGAAACGACAGAAATCATCACCATCCATCACACGCTTTCCACGGCGCCTCATCCTGCCGTGGCTGTGCGCCATCACCGCACTATGGATGCTGATATTCTGGATATTGGTGCGGTTCACGGACTCCACCGTTCCGCTTGCCGACAGTTTCACCACCGCCCTCTCCGTCGTCGGCATTTGGGCATTGGCGCACAAGTATCTGGAACAATGGTTCATCTGGTTAGCCGTCGACGTCGTCACCTGCGTGCTCTACTTTCACAAGGGCATCCCCTTCAAGGCATCGCTCTACGCCCTCTATTGCATCATCGCCGTCATCGGCTATTTCAACTGGAAGCG
>JAFLUS010000059.1:0-1496 GCA_022508685.1 Prevotellaceae bacterium
GGTTATTTCAGCATCTACGACCTCGAAGGAGCAACTTACGTAGGTGAGCCCGAACCAGCCGAACCGATTGACGAAGAGCAAGAAGGTCAATGGACATCCGTAGGTATGGCAACATTCGTTGACGCATGGATTATGCCTTCTTATTCAATGGGAGGAAACCAAATCAATCCGAACGAAAATGCTTACGAAGTTGAACTGCAGCAGAATGTAGCGAACCCCTATCTCTATCGTTTGTGGGAACCATATAAAAACTCTATTCTGTCGTCGGTCAACACGTCTACCTATCACGGACAAATCGTATTCGATATTTCAGACCCCGACCACGTAGAAGTAGTCGCAAGCGGTATGCCCGCCGGATTCAAGAATAACAATGGCGAATTCTACGTATCCAACGAATTAGGATGGTATGTAAATTATGGTATTGACAGAAATACTGTAATTGATGTCCTCTACGAAGGCGAACCGGCTGACACATACCAAAATGGCGTAGTAACGATTACGACTCCGATGTTTGACTTCTCGGCAGCCCAAGATGAAGGATACAGTTGGAACAACAATCCGTATTATTCTATCATCACTTTCCCCGCAAGTGAAGAAGAAGTTGTCGGCACTTATGATTGGACTATCCAACCGACCGACATAGAGGGTACGCGCTCTGAAGCCGTTACGCTGCAAGTGGAAGTGAAGAAAGAGAACGACAACTACACACTCGCTGAAGTTGGCGAAACCAACTACTTCAACGGCACGACCATTCCATTTACATACGACGGCACCAATGCCACTTTCACGGCATTCTATGCAGGTCAGTTGGAAGGCAACCACGTTTGGTTCTCGCCATTCGTTTTCACATCTTTCACTGAACCGAATGCAACATACGCTATCGCATTCGATGCAGAAACCGGTTTTGCTCCGAACGATGACGCTGGCTTCGGTTGGTTTACTTGTGAAGCAGCAGACGACTTCAGTCCGTCAGACTTGTACGTCGGATATTTCCTGAAAGCCGGTGATGCCAGCGAAGGCGGCGAAGGTGGCGAAGGTGAAGGCGGCGATGTATCCTATCCCGAATTCTCTACCCTCGTAGGTACGCACACATTCACTGCAACGCTCGAACTTTTGAATGATGCATATGCAGAACAATTGCTTGACACCTACGAATTCAGCATCCATGCCGACAAGTATGTCAAAGACTTCATCGCAACTAATAACCCACAATTCACTTACAACCAAGAAGTAGGAACCATTACGTTCAGCACCAACAACTGGGGTTCTTTTATGGATTGGGATACATTCGCAAACTATAATGTTGGTATTGCTGACGCAGATGGTAATTGGAACGGCGTAGGAACTTGCAATGTTGTTTGGCAAGTGACTCCGGACGGACATATCCTCATCCCCGACTTCACTATCGTGAACTATACCTATGGTTCTAACGTTGCTCCCATCGTAGCACGCTACACCAACTGTAAGGTAGACGGCTATCCCGCCGACGAAGCAGA
>JAFLUS010000059.1:1596-9078 GCA_022508685.1 Prevotellaceae bacterium
TCGTAGCACGCTACACCAACTGTAAGGTAGACGGCTATCCCGCCGACGAAGCAGAAGAAGGCGACATCACTGGTAACATGACTGCACAAGTAGACATGAACCAAGGCATGGGCGATGAACCCGATTTGGTAGAAGATGCTGACACTTTCGAAGTCACTGCAACTTACGATGCTGACACGAAGAAACTCACTATCTACAACTTTGCAGAATCTAAACCGATTACGTTCACGGTAGACGTCGAAGCGGCTACGGCTACAGGTGATGCTGACCAAGTGGCATACGTTGAAGACTATGGCGAAGGCTATTTCGTGTCCTACTACTATTACAACATTGAGCAGCAGAACACTGCCGTTACGGCTAAAATCTACAGCACCGACGACAACAAGACGGTTCTCTATGTTGACCCATGGGGTGAAGGAGCCGACTTTGGACCCGACTTTGGTTGGTTCAACATCGTTGCTTACTACAACACTGTCGTAACCCTCGACTTCGCAATCGAAGGTCTGCCCACGAAACCGGCTGACGACGAAGGCGATGCTACGCTCGAAGGTTATTGGAACATTCCGCTCAACGACCACTATGCAGGCGCATGGTCACTCGGTGCATTCACCGGCAAGTACGAAGTGACTGTAGACGGCACGACCGTACGTTTCACTGACACGGAAGACAAGTACGACATGGTGGGTGAACTCACTGCCGACAACAAGGTCGTATTCCGCAAGACAAGCGTAGGTCGCATGCCTTCGACATTCGTATTGACGCAAGTTCCTTACGTCAACGAAGATGGTACGGACGAGGTTACAGAACTGACATTCATCGACGCCATCACTGCTACTTACAACGCGAAGGAAAGCACGATTACCTTCCCCGAAAACTGCGGTTTGGCTTATGGTTACTTCCACAGCGAAAACAGCGAGTTGTTGAGTTATTGGCACGCAGCATTCGACTTCAACGGCGTGGGTACGAAGACCGGTGAACTCCAATCTTCTCTCACGATTTCCAGTCTGCACCCCGAAATCGACGAAAACGACGTGACGATTACCTTCGACGTTGAAGCCGTTCGTCTTGACTTCGCTTCTGTTGCAAGTTGGAAGGCTCAGGTAACTGAACACTTCAGCGACGTGGCTGCAGAAAAGAACTGGGACGAAACAAGCATGGTTGACGCAACCGTAGAAGACGGCGTCGGTACTGTCGTACTGACCAACATGTCGAACGGCGTACACAACCTCAGCATCGTGCTCATCGCTTACGACGAAAATGGTGAACAAATCATCGCTTCCAACTCGAAGGATGCAGGTATCACCGTCGGTCCTGAAATCATGATTCGTGCACCGAAGGCAACGGTTGAAGGCAACAACGTGACCGTAACGTTCGACGCAACTATCTACGGCATCAGCCTCGACAAGATTGCAAGTTACAAGGCACTCTTCACCGACCTCACGACCGCTACCGACGACTACGCAGGCGACACGACGACGGAAGATGCAACCGTTGAAGACGGTGTAGCAACCGTTACGCTGACCAACCTCAAGGCAGGCTCGTACGACTACAGCGTGGCTCTGATTGCCTACAACGCCGACGGCGAAGCCATTGCAACATCCAACACCCTGCAGTTCGTGTTCACGATTGACGTGCCGACAGGCATCAATGGCGTAACCGAAGGTACAGCCGTTCGCTACTACAACCTCCAAGGTGTTGAAGTGACCAACCCTGCTGCCGGCAGCATCGTCATCAAGGTTGAAGGCAACAAGGCAGTCAAGGTGCTTATCAAGTAAGCGCAATTCGCATAAACTATCTCACGAATGGAGTCGTTGCGGTTCGTCCGCAGCGACTCCATTGCTGTTTGCCGCATGTAGTTAAAAATTGTAGAAAAGAGTCGCATTCCAAATAATATTGTTATATTTGCACGTTGTTATACTTAATCTATTTTTATTCACATGAAATTTTTTACATTCAAAACGCTTGCGATTTCGCTCGTGACGGCAGTGGGTACACTCACCACCCATGCCGCAGGATTTGAAATCGACGGCAACAGCCTGTTGAGCCGTCAGTTGAGAACCGAACATCACGGACGCAAATTCCGCGGTCAGAAACCATTCGCAGTGAACGATGCCATGTCCTCCACTATCGGACAGCGTCAACTGCCGAACAAGGTGGCGACAAAAGACCCTACCCTGTCGTTCACGTCCCTCCCACAATACGACTACATGGAAGGGCCGGACGGCTCCACGTGGTTCTACACGGCAGAATACAAAATTGAAACCATCGAGCACAACCCGCTCTGGACGGAAGAAGTGCTGAAGGCGTTCACCTTCACCATCTATGACAGTTCGTTCAACGAAGTCGGAAAAATCAGCGACGAAATCCGTCTGGCAGAGAACGAGACACGTGCACGCGAAGTCGTGCTTGACCCCGCCGTGTCGGCAAAGTTCTTCAACACCGACGACCGCTATGAAGTAATGGTGTTCTTCGTGATGAACACGCCCCAATACGTCAACCACTACTACTATAAGGTATATTCCATTGGCGGCGAAAAAGACAACGACGGCAACGACGTCGGCATCGCCACCATCGAAGGTCGCTGCGTGGATGCCACCAACGTAGGCAGTGCCGACGAAGAGAATTTCTACTACACCTTCGTCACCGACCCCGTCATCGAATACGATGCAAGTTATGGTTCGTATGTGGACTATCTGAACACGCTGACCTACGACCTCCGCACCTACAAGAAAGCAACTGCCGAAGAGGGCCCGAGCCTCATCTTCACCAAAGGCATCTATGGCACGCGCATCCCGGGCGACACCACCGACGGCATCTACCTCATCACCAAACCGCTGAACGGCGCGCTCTACCTCATCTACTCCCAATACGAAAAGCCCTACTTCATCGACCCCACAGGCGGTGCGACTGACGAAAGCGCCACACCCGACAACTCGCTCCTGATTGAAGTCTACTCCACAACGGGCAACACACCCGAAAAATTGTCGACGACGAACATTCCCGTCGAAAACATCACCGTGGACAATGCGCTCATCTATTCGTTCTACAGCATCGGCAACGTGGCTTGGACGGACGACGTCGACATGACCGTCAACGGCACTCCGTCGGCTCCCGCATTCGTCGTGACCCGCTCCTTTGCCAATGCCGCAACCATGGAAGACATTACGTCCAGTTACGACATCTACGCCAACAACGGACAATGGCTGAAGAACCTCGCCGTCGACACCGAGCACATCATCGTGTTCGACGCCGTAGACGGCAAGCAACCGCAAATCATGTTCATTCAACCCGACGAGAACACGGGCTACCAGTTCACATTTGCCAACCTCTACACGGCTGAAACACTCTTCGCCATTTCGCAACAAAACGACGGCGACCCGCTGACGGCATCGTGCGCTCGTGCAAAGATGCTTGACGGCTCGTATCAATACGCCTTCGAAATGTCGCACTACGAAGAGGGCGAAGACGGCAACGAATATGCACGCGTAGCATGGTTCGACACCACCGGCAAACTCACCCACATCGACAAAATCAATATGGGAACCAATGTGCAGTATGCCACCGTCAATCTGACCTCCGAAGTGCTCAATCCGCATCTGTACGACGCCGACGATGCAATGGAATATGCCATTCTCGTGAAGCGCACACACGGCAATGCCGCAAGAAACGAATTTGTAGTCGTCGATGACAATGGCAACACGTTTGCCTCCTTCACGGCTGACGACGGAAAGGGCGACCCCTACATCTACACTGTACTGCCGGGCAACCCCAACCGCCTGATGATGGTCTACAACGCCAACGGCCGTTTCAACGTCGACCTCTACGACCTTCCGTTCCTGACCAGCGTACCCACCGGCATCGAGCATCTCAACCATGCCGGCGCAGCAGGCAACCTGCACTACGACGGCGCAACGATTGCTGCGGACAACGCCACGATTGAGGTCTACAACTCGACGGGTGCGAAAACGGCACAAGGTCGCAACAGCGTTTCAACGGAAAACCTCCCCGCCGGCATCTACATCATCGTGGCAACAGATGCCAACGGCAACAAGACGACGGCAAAAATCCTCCACTGATAAGCCGTTCATGAAGATTTCATAAACTGGCGCGAGGGTGTATCGACGTTGAACTATAGATACACCCTCGCTTTTTTGTTTTTCGCCATTTCGTTTTCCTTCAACGGATGTTGGCGCGGATTTTGGTGAGATAGCGCTGCATCCGTTGTTCGTCTTTCGTGTCGATGATGGCGATGAGTTCCTTCATTTCGGTGCGGATTTGCTCCACTTGCTCCTTTGTGTATGGGTTGAAGAGGATTTCGCGAAGGAGCGTGTCGTCTTCGCTGAGAACGCCTTGGGCGATTTTCATGTGGCGCTTGAAGGTGGTGCCGGGTGCGTCTTGGTGCTTCATGACGGCGGCAAAGGCGAAGGTGGAGATGAAGGGAATGGAAAGGGAATAGGCGACGGTCTTGTCGTGTTCTTCGAAAGTGTATTCGAAGATGTTGAGCCCGAGCCGTGCATAGAGGTCTTTGAAGAAACAGCGACCCATGTAGTCGCCTTCGTTGATGATGATGGCGTTTTCGTTGGACAGTTTGCCGAGATTGGCGAAGGTGGGACCGAACATCGGGTGGGTGGAAACGTAGCGGAAACCGCTTTGCTCGTAGAATTCATGGAAGTCGGTCTTGACGGACGAGATGTCGCTGAGGATGCAGTGTTCGGGCAGATAGGGAATGACTTGGCGGAAGACGTCGAGGGTGTACTTGAGGCTGACGGCATTGATGACGAGTTCGGGACGGAATTCACGGATTTCGTCGAGGGTAGTGAGCCGCTGCGTGTTGTAGAGGAAGCGCATGCGGCGGGCATCGATGTCGTAGACGGCGACTTCGTGGTCGAAACTGAGGAGGTCGGTGAAGAATGAGCCCATTTTTCCGGCTCCGAGGATGAGGATTTTCATAGGGATGAATGGATTTAGAATTCGATGTAGGGAAGGAGTTGTTCAAGTTCTTCGGAGGTGAAGATGCGTGTGGCAGCCAGTTGGTCGACTGACGCAATGGGGCCGTAGAGGCGGATGTAGTTCTGCAGGGCTTTGGTGTGCTCGTAGCCGATGTAGGGATGGGCTGCCAGTTGTTTGAAGTCGGCTCGGTTGAGATTGATTTTGCGAATGTCGGGTGCTTGTGCAATTTCGAACCATTCGAGGGCTTCTTCGGGGAAATGGTTGATTTCAAACAGTTGTTCCAATCGTGTGATGCCGCCCAAGCGTTCGCGCAGTCGCACAATCTGTCGGGAATAGTAGGAACCGATGCCGGGGATGCGTTGGAGCAACGTGGTGTCGGCTGTGTTGGGGTCGACAAGGGTGAGCGTGCGGAATTTGTTGGATGTGTACCGACTGACATGCGTGGTATCGGTGGCGAACGTGTCGCGCCGATAAGGGGTGCGCGAGGCAGAGCGATAGCGGTTGTCGGGAGGTGCAGCGGTGTCGTGCCGACGGGCGATGCGGATGTAGGGAAGCAGCGGTTCGATGTCGTCTGCCGTCCAGCCGTAGGTGTCGAGCAGGTCGTCGGGCGAATAGAACCGCTTGCCGGCATTGCGGTAGTTGATGAAGGTCTGCGCTTTCCTTTCGCTGATGCCCATGCCGACGAGTTGCTCCTTCGTTACCGTGTTGGGGTCGAACGCGGAATACACAGGCGACGCGGGCTGTCCGGACTGCACACTGCCGGCTGGCGTTTCGGGCTGTCGGTCAGTGTCGGCCGTTGCGGTTGCATCGGTGCGTCCCAACTGCTTGCCGACGAGGATGCCTATGCAGAAAATGGCGACGACGGCAAGTGCGACAATCACTCGCCGGTCGGATTTTCTGAAATAGAAATACTCGCGGAACATGGGCGCAGAGGTGTCATGCCGTCGCTGCGGCTGCCGTTAATTGCGGTGGATAATCTCCATTTGCTGACGCACGCTCTCCTCGTGGATGGCTTCGAAGATTTGCTTGGTGCAGTTCGCATCGATGCCGCAGAGCAAACCTTGTGCACCGCGTTTGTCGAGGATTTCTGCATAGCGGCTCGTCTGCACGATAGTCATGGCGTGTTCCTTCTTGTACTGCCCGATTTCGCGACTGATGCGCATGCGTTTGGCAAGCAACTCAATCAGCGCATTGTCGACGTCGTCGATTTGTCGGCGCAGTGCAGAGATGTTCTCGGTCGTCACGGTTTCGCCACGCACGACCAACAGATTGAGGATGTACTCGAGAATGTCGGGCGTCACCTGTTGGCTGGCGTCGCTCCACGCGCAATCGGGATTGCAGTGGCTTTCGATGATGAGCCCGTCCATGCCGAGGTCCATGGCCTGTTGGCAGAGAGGAGCGACGAGGTCGCGACGTCCGCCGATGTGGCTGGGGTCGTTGAAAATAGGGATGTGGGGAATGCGGCGCTTCAACTCAATCGGTATCTGCCACATGGGCAGGTTGCGGTAGATTTTCTTGTCGTAACTGGAGAAGCCGCGGTGGATGGCACCCAGTCGCGTGATGCCGGCTCCGTTGATGCGTTCGAGTGCGCCAATCCACAGTTCGAGGTCGGGATTGACGGGGTTCTTGACCAACACGGGGATGTCTACGCCTTTGAGCGAATCGGCGAGGTCTTGCACGGCAAAGGGGTTGGCAGACGTGCGTGCGCCAATCCACAGGATGTCGATGCCGTATGCGAGTGCCAGTTCGACGTGGTGGGGCGTAGCCACCTCGGTGGCAGTGAGCATGCCGAGTTCGTCCTTGACGCGCTTCATCCACGGAAGGGCTTTCTCTCCGTTACCTTCGAAACCGCCCGGCTTGGTGCGCGGTTTCCAGATGCCGGCACGGAAAATGCGGAAGCCGTTGTCGTAGAGTTGGCGGGCGGTGTCCATCACCTGCTCTTCGGTTTCTGCACTGCAGGGGCCGCAGATGACGAGTGGACGTTTCTGTTCTATTCCGTGAAGATTGAGGGGTGCGAGGTTGAGTTCCATATCTATTTGCTTGATGATTGATGCCATATTTCACTGATGCGTTGCCGCGCTTCCTCCATGCGTTCGTCGTTGGCACAGAGGGAAATGCGGATGTATCGCTTGCCGTTGCTGCCGAAGATGAAGCCGGGCGTGATGAAGACGCGGGCTTCGCGCAAGACGCGCTCGGTCAGTTCTTCGGCGTCGCTGTACGTGTCGGGTATCTGTCCCCAAAGGAACATTCCGGTCTGTTCGGAATCGAAGGTGCAACCCAACTGCGTCATGATGCTTTCGGCAATGTGGCGGCGGTTGCGGTAGGTGGTGATGTTGGCTTGCGTGTGCCATTCGTCAGAATTGTCGTAGGCTTCGGCAGCAGCCAGTTGCAGGGCACGGAACGTGCCGCTGTCGATGTTGCTCTTGATTTTCAGAATCCACTGCACGAACGTGGCGTTGGTGGCGAGCATCCCTACGCGCCAGCCGGGCATGTTGTGGCTCTTCGACATCGAATTGAACTCGATGCAGCAGT
>JAFLUS010000006.1 GCA_022508685.1 Prevotellaceae bacterium
CGCCTGAAAACGCGTATGCGCACGCCTCAGAACGTTTATGCGCACGCCGAAAAGCAATGATGCGTTCCGCTGAAACGGCATCTGCTCCGACATGTTAAAGGTCGTTAAAAGTCCCTGAAAAAGGGATTTTGCGTTGGCATAGTGTTAAAAAACGAATTCTGCAGCATTCTTTCATCTTAAAATTTGTTTTGTAAATATAAATTTCGTTTCTTTGCATAGAATATCGTGCCGTATTGGCTCCTGTCGGTAGCGACCGACGTGCAGTCCCCGACGGGGACGGATGACCCGAACGGCGTTCTAACTGACTGAAAGAGAACTAAAAATTATCAATAATCTTACTAATATTATGTTGTACCATTCAAAAAGGAAAAAACTATGCAGACGCCTTCTGGTAGGAGGTGCCATGTGCCTTGCAGGTCTGATGTTCTTCTCCTGTTCGGACAAGTACGACCTCGACAGTGAACAGCCTTCGAACCTGAACACGGTCTATGGTTACTTGGAGAGTCAGGGTAACTACACCAATGTCCTGCGCCTGATTGACGACTTGAATCTGAAAGAAGTGCTCGGCAAGACCGGTAACAAAACGCTGTTTGCCGCCAACGACGCAGCATTCAAGGAATTCTACAGCGCAAACGAGTGGGGCGTGACGAAGTATTCCGAACTGACGACGGCACAGAAGAACGTGCTGCTCAAGTGTGCGATGCTCGACAACCCGTATTCGCCAACGATGCTCTCGACGGCTCAAGGCCCGGTGAAGGGTGAAGTTTGTCGCCGCGTGACCTCGATGTCGGTCTACGACTCCGTTCAGGTGGTCAGTGTGTTCGACGACGAAATTCCCAACGACCCGCAGTGGAATACGCACTGGAACTCGCTCCGTGCCAGCCAGAAGCCGCACGCATCATGGTTGCAGCCCGGCGAGATTGTCTTGATGAAGGACGCATCTGCTGCAGCCCCCATGATTCACTTCACGCCGAAATTCCTGACGTCGAACAAGATTAAGACGTCCGACATCGACGTGGTGTACAACTTCACTCCGGGCACCATCAAGCAGACGGACATCTACGTCAACAACGCCAAGGTGAAGCAGTCCACTTTCTGCAAGAATGGTTATGTGCACGAAGTCGACCGCGTGATTCTGCCGCTTGACAACATGGCAGAACTCATTCGCAAGAACCCGAAGATGCAGCGCTTCAGCAACATCATCGAACGTTTTGCCGCTCCCGACTACAGCCGTTCGGCAACCGATGCATACAACATTGCCAAGTTTGGTACGGAACGCACCGACCTCTACGTCGACTCCGTATTCGTGAAGCGCTACTTCTCGGCTCGCTCGGCAGGTTCGACGTATAGCCAACGTGCAGCCTTCATGTCGGACAAGGACGATGTCGGCGTCGGCGGAAACGGTACGGCAGCCCTCAAGTTCGACCCGGGATGGAACTCCTACGTTGCAGAAGTCTTCAACAATCGTGCACCGATGATGGAAGACATGGCAATGATGCTCGTTCCGTCTGACGAAGCCCTCGAAACGTGGTGGAACACCGACGAAACCGGTATGGCACTGCAGCGCTACTTCGGTACACTCGAAAACACACCCAGCGAAACCATCAAGAACTTGGTGAACGTCAACATGCTGAACTCGTTCATTGCCAGCGTGCCATCGCGCTTCAGCACCGTGCTCGACGACGCCAACGACCCGTTGGGCATACAGGAAGGCGACATCGAACAGGTGTACATGGCAAACAATGGTGTCGTGATGCTCACCAACAAGGTGTTCCCGCCGAAATCCTATTCGTCGGTACTCTTCCCGACCGTCATCGACACGGACAACCTCAACCTCATCAACTCGCTGATTGAGATGAACCTCTACGATGCCTACCTCAACTCAATGGTATCGCGCTATTCGTTCTTCGTGCCGAAAAACAACAACGGCCGCTTGGCATTCATCGACCCCGTAACCTACGGCAACCCCACCCGCAAGCAGTTGTGGGAGTTCTACCTCAATCCCGACAAGGAAAATGGCGGTGACGAAGTAGACCCGCTGTTCGTCGACATTTTCAATGGAACGATTGACGCCGACGGCAATTTCATCAAAGATTCGGAAACACGTGCTACATACTTCAAGGTGCGTACCACGACGAAGAATGCCGACGGAAATTCGACCTCGACGCTGAATGCCACCGTGCAGAACCGCGCACAGGACATGCTCGACAACACCATCGTCATCGGCGAATACGTGGACGGCAAGCACTTCTATCAGACAAAAGGAAAGAACTTCGTGCGAGTTGACCGCGTAGGCGGCAGTTTCGAAGTATCGGGAAGCCGCGAACGCGACCTCAACCAACCCATTCCGGTGGAAGAAACCTTCGCAATGAAGAATGGTGCGACCTATGTCATCACCAATCCGCTCTCCTTCACTCCGAAGTCTACAGCCGACGTGCTGGCAGAAACAGGCGTGCTCGACAGCGAAGGCAACCCCGAATTCAGCGAATTCCTGCAAATCATGCAGAAATCAGGAACGGTGGTAACGTATGCGAACGGTGACAAACTGGCTTCCGTGTCGCAGGATGCTACCGTCAACGGCGTGGCATCGCAACGTGGTAACTTGGTGAACGTGAACCGCCCGACACCGAAGACCGAACGTGCATACGCCATGCTGAACGCCAACCACTATACGGTGTACGCGCCGACCAACGCAGCCATGAAGATTGCTTACGAAGAAATGGGCATGCCTTCTTACGAAGACTACTTGGCTCTTGAAGCAGAACTTGGCGCTGCATCCGAAGATACACTGCGCCAAATCCGCATCATGTGGCGCGACTTCATCCGCTATCACGTACACGCACAATCGCTCTTCGTCGACGGGCCCGACCCCGCAACGGAACAGAGCAGCCCGCGTGCCCGCGAATACGAAACGATGAAGCCCGTATATGTGTTCAAGGATTACGACGAAAACGGCAACCCCGTACTGAACAAGTCGGGCGAATACGACAGTTACGTGCAGTCGTCCTACCGCATCAACGTCACTCATGTGGACAACGACGGACTGACCATCTACGATGCCGTTGAAATGGATAAGCCGGCAGGTCAGCGAAAGGCTGCACACGTTGTTTCCAATGCTGCCCTCTACAACATGCAGGGACGCGAATATTGGATAAATGGCTCATCGGCAACTGCAGGTAGAACAGCCAACCAGAGCACCACGCTGACGCACTCGTCGAGCGTCGTTGTACACGGTATCGACCGCCCGTTGTTCTACGATGTAGACCAGTTCAAGTATGTGCCTCGCCACATTGATACAGATAATAGTGTAAAACGCCGTTAATCAATATATCATGAAAAAAATCATCTCCATACTCATGCTTTTCGCGTGTTTCTGCACTACTTCAATGGCGCAGGCACCGAAAGCGGGCGACATCATTTCGGGTACGGTCTCTGACGACTTGGAACCGCTGATGATGGTGAACGTTGTCGAAATCGACAACAACGACCGTATTGTCGCCCATGGTGTTACCGATATCAACGGTAACTTCTCATTTGCTATCAAAAATCCGAAGGACCGACTCCGTATCTCTTACATCGGATGCGAGACGCAAACCCTCCCTATCAACAGAAAAGTCTTCAAGATTGTGCTCAAGAGCAAGACGACGCTGCAAACCGTCAACATCGTAGCCAAGAAGAAGACACAGACGTCGGGTCTGCAAATTCCGGTAACGGAAATTTCGGTCGCACAACAGACCATCGACATGAAAGAGTTCGAAGGATTGGCACTCACCTCAGTCGATGAAGCCCTCCAAGGACGTATCTCCGGTTTGGACATCGTGTCGAACTCCGGTAACCTCGGTTCCGGTACGACCATGCGTCTGCGTGGTGTCAGCACCATCAATGGTGATGCCAACCCGCTCATCGTTGTCAATGGTAACGTGTGGACGAACGACGCCAACGACAACATCAACTGGAACGAATACAACGAAGAAAAGTTTGCCGAACTGCTCAACGTCAACCCTGAAGATATCGAGTCTATCTCCGTATTGAAGGATGCTGCCGCAACGGCCATCTGGGGTTCGCAAGGTGCAAATGGTGTTATCGAAATCAAGACCAAGCGCGGTCAGCGTGGTAAGACGAAGGTGCAATACTCTTACCGCTTCACCGGTACATGGCAGCCGGAAGGCTACAAGTTGCTGAATGGTGACGACTATACCATGTATCTGAAAGAAGCCTTCTTCAATCCGACGCTCGACCCGTCGTACAGTGAAAAGGGTAGTGCAAACTACATTCCCGAAATCAACTATGATACTGATTTCACGGAATATCGCCACTTCAACGACAATACCGACTGGCGCAAGGCCATTAAGCAATTCGGTACGCAGCATCAGCACTTCGTGTCGATGATGGGTGGTGGTGAGAAGGCTCAGTTCCGTATCTCTGGTGGTTATGACAGCCAGAATGGTACGATTATCAAGCAGCACTTCGACCGCTTCACCACGCGTGTGGCTCTTGACTACTTCGTCTCGAACCGCATTACCGTGCGCACGAACTTCGACCTTACTTACACGAAGAACCAACGCAGTTACTATACGAACATGTTGGACTATGCGGCACGCAAGATGCCGAACCTCTCCATCTACGAAGAAGATGAAAATGGCCGCGATACCGGCAAGTTCTACACGATGAACCCGAATATCGTTTATCCCGTTGCTTCGACGAAAGCCGATGGTGTATTGAAAGACCAATACGGATTGCCCAACCCCGTGGCTGTGGCTCATCAGGCTAAATACGATGAAACGACGATTAACCTGACGCCGGAATTCATTTTGAAGTATGACGTGCTGGGTGTGGACGATGCCTCTTCTCGTTTGACGTATGAAGGACAGATTTTGTTCAACATCTATAGTCTGGATGATGACAAGTACTATCCCGGAACCTTGATTGCTTCCAACTGGTCTGCTGATACTTACAACTCTACTTCGACCAGTGCATACAAGAGCAACGGACTTTCCACTCGCCACTCATTGACCTTCGTACCTCATTTCAACAACGAAAACCACTCATTGTTGATGATGGCACGTATGCAGTATAACTCAGGTTCTTCTTCGAGCCAGTCTGCAGGTGTGAAGTGGTTGCCTACAGGCGACATCCAGTCTACGTTCGGCGGTGGCGTGAACAACGGAAACTTCAGTTCCGGAGCCGGCGAGTGGCGTAGCGTTTACTATCTGTTCCAGTTGCACTATGCGTGGAAAGGTAAGTATATTTTCGATGCGACACTGCGTCGAGACGGTTCTACCAATTTCGGCCCTGACAAGCGTTACGGAAACTTCCCCGGAATTTCTGGTCGATGGAACATCAGCGACGAACCTTTCATGGAAAAGGTGAAGTGGATTAACATGCTGTCTATCCGTCCGGGTTGGGGTATCGTTGGTAACTCGCCAAGCGGACAGAACTACTACAGCCGCTATGTGGCAGGTAGCAACTACATGGGACGTCCCGACATGTCTACCGTCGTTCCTAACAACATCCGCCTTGCTGCATTGAGTTGGGAAGAAAAGGAAACGTGGAACCTCGGTTTCGACTTCGGCTTCTTCAACAACATGATTAATGGTGACTTGTCTATCTATACGCAGAAGACACGCGACTTGTTGATGCAGAATCCCGCAATCCCGTCTTCATCCGGTTACGGCTCGCTGTCGTGGATGAATGTCGGTACGATGCGCAATAATGGTTGGGAATTCAACCTGAATGGTCAGCAAGTTGTCAAGAAAGGCAAGTTCTCTATGGACTTCAACATCACGTTTGCCAACAACCGCAACGAGATTTTGACCATGGAACCGACCATTCTTGAAGACATCAACGGTGAATTCAACTACGCAAATGGTTCATACCTCTCTCGCGTACAACTTCACAACCCGCTGGGTTCTATCTATGGTTTCCGCTACAAAGGCGTCTATGCTTACTCCGATTACACGAAAGATGAGAACGGACGCTATACGGACATCGAAATTCCGGGTGTGAGTGGTCCGAACTGCCCAATCGCACGTGATGCAAACGGCAATCCTATCCTTGACTCTCACGGACAGCCTCGCCAGATGTATTTCGACTACGACGGCAAAGGTGGTACGCCTTATGCGTTTGTCGGTGGTGACGCGATTTATGAAGACGTGAACCACGACGGTCAAATCAACGAATTGGATATCGTTTACCTCGGTTCTTCTCTTCCGAAATTGACCGGTGGTTTTGGTCTGAAATTCCACTATGACCGATGGGCGTTGAACCTCCAGTTCACTTATCGTTATGGCAATAAAGCCATCAACTACGCACGCATGAGTCTTGAAAGCATGGGTACAAACGACAACCAGAGCCGTGCAGTCAACTGGCGTTGGCGCAATGAAGGTGATTCTGGTGAAAACTTGTTGCCCCGTGCAGTCACAACCATGACCAACTTCCGCACATACAACTACTTAGGCTCCGACCGCTTCGTGGAAGACGCATCATTCGTTCGTCTGAACTATGCGAACCTGTCATATTCGTTCAGCCCGAAAAAACTGAAAGAGTGGGGCATGAGCACATTGAGCCTTTATCTCACGGTGAACAACATTTTCTGCATTACGAAATACTCCGGTACAGACCCGGAAATTCCGCAATGGGGTTGGACACCTGCCAGTGATAATAACCGCACTCCGAGAGCACGCTCGTTCACGGTGGGTGCAACGGTTGCATTCTAAAAATAGAAGAAGTTATGAAAAAGATAAAGAAAATCATCAACAGCGTTGGTCTTGTCGCTTGCTTTGGTGTTTCCATCACCTCGTGTGACCTCGACCTCGTGCCGCTGAACGAAGTGGTGCTCGAAGACTTTTGGACGGACACGACCGACGTGAACAGCGTACTCTATTCATGCTATCAAGGCATGTGTGAAAATGGCTGGATAGAAAAGGCCATCGTGTGGGGCGAAGTCCGTTCGGACAATATCGAAGACGGCCCTGTGGGCTCCGGAATGCCGACTTACATTCAAGACATCAATAAGGGTGCTCTTACCGAAACCAACAATGCTTGCGACTGGGGCGTATTCTACACGATTATCAACCGTTGCAATACCTTGTTGAAGTATTCAAAAGAAATGTTTGAAAGCAACCGCGACCCGAACTTCACGCCTACGTTGTATCGCCAGGTATGTGCGGAAGCCAAAGGTATTCGTGCACTCAATTATTTCTATTTGATTCGTACCTTCAAAGACGTGCCTTTCACGTTCACTCCCTCTATCGACGACACGCAAGATTACAAAATTCCTGCAACGTCGTTCGAAGATGTGCTGGATGCGTTGATTGCCGACATTGAAGATTGCAAAGACAATGCGTTGTATCAATTCTCTTCGCAGACCACGTCGGAGAACTATCGGTTGAATTCTGCCCGCATCACTCGTCCGGCACTCTATGCGCTGCTGGCTGACATGTACTTGTGGCGTGCATCCAATGCGAATGCCGACATGACAGCGCGTCAGAACGACTATCGCCGTTGCGTAGAATTGTGCGACTTCGTGATGAACTTCAAATACAAGCAGTATAAGGAAGATGCGGACAATACGCTTCGCAGAAAGATGGACCAGAAAGTGCTGACGGCTTATGGTTATCCGTTGTTGCGTGAGAAAGACTTCCAATCGACAACAACCGGTGAAGCACCGGCAGCAACCAATGCCACTTTCGGTACGGGAAATTCATGGGAAAGCATCTTCGAACTCTCATTCGGTTTGGATGAATCATCCGTGAAGAATTCGTCGGTTGCCTACATGTATGGTGGCTATAACAACGATTCTCCGCAGAAATTCCAACGTTGGGTGTCAGCAAACAAGAATTTGTTGGAAACTCCGCTGTCGTCCTCAAATGGTTCTTACTCACCAAACAGCAACAACCTCTTCCAAACCTATACGGACTATCGTTCGCTGACATCATTCCGTTATAAGAATGGCTCTTCGTATGCCATTCTCAAGTATGCGGTAGACATGTTCGTGGGAAGTGAGAGTGATTTCGGTATCATTTCTTCTACCGGTAGCACAAACTGGAAGGAAGGAAGCAATGATGCGCAACTGCAAGTTCGTCAGGCGTATCGCTACAACACAGCCGGCTGGATTATCTATCGTCTGACCGATGTGATGCTGATGCGTGCCGAAGCACAAATCGAATTGGCAGGTATGCAAAATTCGGCAGTCGCAATCACTGCATACGATACAAACATCGACGGTGCTTCCGTTTCTACGTCGGATGAACAGTACAGCGATGCCTTCTCTTTGATTTCGGCAGTTTATCTGCGTTCAAATCCTGACCGCATCGTGACAAAGACATCGGCATTCTGCCCGCGTGCTACCGATTTCACGACGTATGACCAAATGATACAATTGGTGGAAGACGAACGTCATCGTGAATTCCTGTTCGAAGGCAAGCGCTACTACGACCTCGTTCGTCGTGCTCGCCGCGAAGGCAATACCGTACACTATAAAGCGGCATTGAACTCTAAATTTAGTCAGGCAGCGCAAGTGGTTTGGCTGAAAATGGACAACTTGGACTTCATGTATATGCCTTATGCAAAACGTCAGTTGAAAATCAATCCTTATTTGAAACAGAATCCGCAATATATCACGGACGAAACAACTGCTAAAAACTAATCTGTTATGAAATCAATTGTAAACATGAAATATTGGGCATTGGCGATTGTCGCGGCAGTCACGATGCAGTTCTCGTTCATCAGTTGTAGTGATGACCCGGGAGTAGACAACTATTATACCTCCACAGCCGAATTTGCAGGCGACTACATCTCCAATCGTTCGCAATTCAGCAAGTTCAGCCGTATCGTGGAACGCTCAAACATGATGAACTTGCTCAACACCTATGGCTCGCTCACTTTGTTTGCACCGACCAACGAAGCGGTAGACAAATACTTGGCAGGTCGCGGTTTGACTTCAGTAGAACAACTGAGCAAAGCCGATTGTGACACCATTACCTACACGCACATTATCGACAAGAAGGCATACTTCACTATCGAAATGAGTAATGGTACGTATGACGATTTGAATATGCTCGACCGTCCTTTGCAGATTACGACAACCGCTGACTCGTTGACTACTCCGGGAGAAATTCTTCTGGATATTCAAATCAACCGTCAAGCCCAGATGATTCATTGGGATGACTCCGTTGCCAATGGTGTGGTACACACGATGGCTGACGTCATTGGTTCACGCAGTGTGACATTGCCCGAAGTATTGGGTGAAGACCCCAACATCTCGTTGTTCTATGAGGCTTTGGTACTGACGCACATGGACGACTCGCTTCGCAGATTTATTGATGAAAACTACTCTGTAGGTTATGACTCTATCAACTGGACGAACGATGCCCTTGTGATGCATACGGCAAGCGAATATGACAATGTGGCTTACATGGAACGCCGCTATTTCAAATATACGGCATTCTGTCCGACGGACGATGTCTTCCGTGATAAGTATAATGTGACGGACATGGAAAGTCTGAAGCGTTTGGCAGAGCAAATCTATGCAGACAAGACCTTGTTCCCCTGCACGGAAGCCGAAGCGAACGACCCGACCAGTCGTAACAACCCGCTCAACCGCTTCATCTCTTACCACTTGCTCGACCGTTATGGCACTTACTATTCGTTGACGGCTTACGACCGTGAAAACAGCCCGTTGGCAAAAGCATTTGCACGTACCAACATCGACATTGCAGACTGGTATGAAACGATGATGCCGTACTCTATCTTGAAGTGCTCGTATCCTTATAGTACAGACCGCACAATGGAAGGACTTTATGTGAACCGTCGCGGTATCATGACGAAGCCCGACCGCCAAGGCTATCAAATTCGCGGTGCCAAGGTGGCTAAAGCGAGTGAAATGGAAGTGAACCAAGCAGCGGCAATCAATGGTATTTACCACTATATTGACGACATTCTCTTCTATGGAACGAACCCGGTTACCGGTGTCGTGGCAACGAAGGATTTGTTCAGTGAACGTCTGCGTTTCGACGCATCGACACTTTCGCCCGACTTTATGACCAGCGGTGCGCGTGGCCATGCGACGAAGCAAGGTTCAACGAATAATAACTATGGTATATGGCAGGATGAACCGCGTGCCGTGTCGAACCGCAATACTTGTTTAGGTTTCAAGGCAGGTTCAGCGAAGAATTTCTTCTTTACCGACCAGACCCACGTGCATGTGCGTAACCGTTATCTGAATTTCTGGTCATATCAGGCAGACGAAGTGACGGTGAAAGGTAACTACGACTTGACGGTGAAGATACCGCCCGTTCCGGAAGGAATGTGGGAAGTACGTTTGTTCACTTGCGTTGGTTTCAACAGCCGTGGAATCGTGCAGTTCTACATCGACGGCCAGCCTCAAGGAATTCCTTTCGACATGCGTCCGAATGGCGACAGCCCGGTAATTGGTTGGAAATCTGATACAGGTGCCAATGGATTGAATGATGACGCAGAGCAGATTGCTGCCTTCGACCGTCAATTCCATGCTCGTGGTTGGATGAAGGGTATGAAGTCGTACATGAACAATGGCGACAACGGCGAGCGTTCGTGGGAGGCTGCGGGTAGTTTCCGTATGCAGAACAATACGTTGCGTCGCGTCATCGGTCAGTTCTACTCGGACGGCCACAGCGACCACTATGTTCGCTTCCAGCAGCGTATCGACTCATCGGAAAACGAAATGAACTTCGACGTGCTCGAACTTTGCCCCGCCATTATCTACGATAACCCCGATGTAGTAGAAGACCCGTGGTAATTTTTTAGAAAAAGTGATTTTGATAATAAAATATATATCAGATATGAATAATCAGATAAAAAACACTTTCCGGACAGGACTTGTGGCATTGGCTACGTTGGTGGCAGCCGTATCCTGTTCAGATACGTGGGATGAGCATTATGAATCTGCGCCCAATCTGACTTATGACGGTGTAGTCATTGAGTATATTCGGCAGAATTCGGATTTGTCCGACTTCTATGAAGTGCTCAAGGCTACGGGTTATGACAGAGAATTGAACGGCGCACAAGTGATGACCGTTTTGGCTCCGCAAAACGGAACTTTCGACAAGGCAGCGCTGTTGGCTGATGTAGCAGCCGGCAAACGTCAGTCTGTCATCGACCGTTTTGTGAAAAACCACATTTTGCGCTACAATTTCTCGTTGACAAACGAAGAACAGCGTGTGGCGTTGTTGAACACAAAAACCATTTTGTTCGGAACATTGGCAGAAAACACCATTCAGAACGTAGAGGTAGCCATTCCTAATATTGCGTGCAATAAGGGTGTGGTACAGGTGCTGACGGGTGCCATTCCTTATACGCCGAATATCTATGAATATTTGTCCGACCAGTTGGATGAATACAAGGCAGCACAAGGTATGACCGATGCGGATGAAAATCCGATTTCGTTGTTCTCGTTCTTTGCAGAATATGACAACGACTTGCTGGATGAGGCTCGCAGCGTGAAGAGTGGCGACGTCGACTCTTTGGGAAATATCGTCTATGCCGACTCCGTGATGACGCGCAACAACACGTTGGCGACGACATTGGATACTTACATTTTCCGTGAAGACTCCAACTATGCAGCCATCATTCCGACGGTGGAGGCTTATCAGAAGCGCTACGAAGAGGTGAAGAAGTATCTGAACTTCAACATGAACAGCCTTGTGCAGAGTGGTACGGCTGAAGAACGGCAGCACGACTACGACTCCATTCAGAACTATTATGCCAATATGTTCACCATGAGCGACCTCTTCTACAACATGAACACCAATCGGGGTGACTCGTTGGTTTCTACATCGTATAAGAAGAACAACTGGAAATATGGTGTATACTATCCGAATGGAACGACTCCCGAACGTGAAGAAATCTTGAAAGATGCCGGTCGTGAGTTCTACGGCGACGTGTTTGCCGGCGCCACCAAGGTGGATTGCAGCAATGGTGCAGCCTATCTGGTAGACAACATTCCGTATACCATTTATGACAACTTTGTCCGTAAGATTGTGGTAGAAGGTGAAGGCGCATCCAACGTGGAGCGCGGAACCGACAGCAGCGGTGCTCGCTGGACGGACGAAGAAGAGGAAATCGCTATCGTGACCGTGCCTTATCGTGGCGAAGCAACCGACATTTCGGGTGGTACTTATGCTTATATCAGCAACCCAAGTTCGCGCACGAAGAAAGTGACGTTTGCATACAAAGTGCCCAACACCTTGTCAGGCAAATACAATATCTATGCGCGTTTCCTTCCGTTGTCGACCTATTATGATTACATGGAAGATGCGTCGTCCGCATCCCGCCCTGTCCGCTTCCGTGTGTATCTCTATGAGAAGACAGCCGATGGCGAACTGACGACGAAGTCTACGGGCTATACTCGTTTGCACAATCCGGCAGAATCAGGTACGAACTACAATTTTGAAACGTCGGCAGATGAAGTTACAACGATTAAGTTGGCTGAAGCCGTTGAGTTGAAGAATTGCTACTATGGTGACAATTACGGTGTGCTGTTGGGTTTTGAAACCAATACCACAACATCACAAATCAACAACGGAACGTATATCAATGCTTTCTGTCTCGATTGCATCATATTTGAACCTTGTAAAGAAGACACCGACAACGTTACTGAATAAATCTCGATACAATGAAACAGACTAATTCATATTCAATCGACTGGTTGCGGGTTTGTAGAAACGGATTCGCAGCGCTGATGTTCTTTGTGGGAATCACTCCTGCCATGGCTCAAGACGAGACAGATGTGGATGAGGCAGAATTTGCGGTTAAACGTGAAGTAAAGAAGCCACAGAAGAACTATCCGATGATGGAAGTTACGGGAAAAGTTGTTGACGCAGCCACAGGCGAAGCACTTGCCGGTGTGAAGTTGTCGGCTTACAACAACATTTACTACACAGCCATGACGGATGAAGATGGTACGTACACCATTAAAGTCCCCACGTTTGTCACTTCCATTGCAGCCAACCTCGAAGGCTACAACTTGGTGCGCACTGCCTTGAACGGACGGACGGCAAATGTCAACATTCAGTTGTATTCTGCAAGTTATACAAGTGATTATGTTGCACGTACCGTTGCCAGCAAGCAGGTAGACATACAAGGTTTTGAAGAAACGACCGCGCTGACGGCAGATGATGAAATCCACAACCGCTTGGGCGGTGATGTGCGCAGCATCACTCGTTCCGCCCTCAACGGACAGGGCTCTGCCATGTTCATCAATGGTATCAACTCGTTGAACACGAATGCACAGCCTCTGATTGTCATCGACGGCGTGGTGTTCGACATGATGTACGATTCCGAATCGCTCCATGCCGGTTATTTCACCAACTTGCTGACATCGCTCAACATGGACGACGTGGAAACCATCGAAGTGATGAAGAACGGAACGGCCATCTATGGTGCAAAAGCCGCAAACGGCGTCATTCTCATCAACACCAAGCGCAACAAGTCGATGGCAACGCGCATCGATTTCAATGCACGTTTCGGCATGGAATTCATGCCCAAGACGATGGACGTCATGGAGGCAGACGATTATCGCGCCTATGCTTCTCAGTTGATTAAGTCCACAGGTGCAAAGTTGGAAAATGTGAAGTTCCTCAATCCCAATCCGGACTATCACTACTATCCGATGTACCACAACAACACCGACTGGAAGAAGCAAGTGTACGATGAGGCTTTCTCGCAGAACTACAGCATCCACATCCAAGGTGGTGATGACGTAGCCAACTACAACCTCTCGGTTGGTTACACCGATGCCTCTTCCACATTGAAGAAGAATGACATGAACCGGTTCAACATCCGTTTTAACACCGACGTTCTTCTCAATAAGTGGTTCACTACCCGTTTCGATGCTTCGTACTCGAACACCACCCGTGATTTGCGCGATGTGGGATGGTTGTCCGACTATTCTGCCAGCCCGTTGGCTTCAACGAATGTGCTTGCCCTCATCAAGGCACCCTTCCTGTCGCCTTATGGCTTTACGGTACAGCGTGTGCCGTCGAGCACCTTCGCCGGCGCCGACGACTATTTGGACGAAGTGCTGGGAGCCGGTGTCGGTTCACTTGCCAACCCGAGTGCCATTCTGAAGAATGGTGAAGCGAAGAACAAGAACCATTCCGACCTCACGCAAATCAACATTGCCATTGCGCCGAAGTGGCAACCTACGCAGAACCTCTCCGTTACAGAGCGTTTCAGTTATACGATGCAAAGTTTTGACGAATCTTACTACACGCCAATCGTGGGTATGCCGGCATACAACTTCTCTGAACAGGAAGGAACGACCTACAACACGAAGAACTCGCAGTTTACGAAGCACAATG
This sequence comes from Prevotellaceae bacterium, assembly GCA_022508685.1. Lineage (GTDB taxonomy): Bacteria > Bacteroidota > Bacteroidia > Bacteroidales > Bacteroidaceae > UBA3839. Next base: position 14,340 of record JAFLUS010000006.1, read on the forward strand.
CCGTATTCTCCGACACACGCGCAGACTGGGCCATTCCACTCGGTGCACATCGTCTCGACGTCTTTGGCGGTGTCCGCTTCATGAACGATACGTATCGTGTAACGGGACTGATGGGTGACAACACGCCTAACGACAAGAGCCCGAACAATGCCAACAGCCAGAAATCGAAGAAGATTGTCGGTACTGACATTTCGTGGCGTTCGCTGACCTACTATGCAAATGTAGATTATAACTACATGGAGAAGTACTATCTGCAAGGTATCTTGGCAATGGAAACTTCTTCCCGCTACGGAAAAGACACCGATGCCGGACTGAAAATGTTTGGTGTGCCTTGGGGCTTCTTCCCGTCATTGCAAGGTGCATGGGTCATCACGAACGAAAATTGGTTCAAGCCGAACAATGGTGTGAACATGCTGAAACTCAATGTCGGTTTTGAGTCGGTCGGTAACGACGCGATTGACAACAATGCGACACTGACTTACATGCAAGGTTCTTCGCTGTTGGGCGGAGGCATCCCCTCGATTACGTTTGCTCATGTCGGTAACTCCAAACTGCGTTGGGAAACGACCAACCGCGTGAATGCCGGCATCGAAGGTAACTTCATCAACAACCGCCTCAATGTTCGTTTCAATTACTACAAGTCGTGGACGAACAATCTGATTGCCACTGGCATGATGGCATACGTTGCCGGCTTGGGTGAATATCAGACGAACGACGGTAAGTTGCAGAACGAAGGTTTCGATTTCGCATTCAACACGAAAGTCATCAATGCACCGAAACTCAAGTTTGAACTTGGCGGAAGCATCGGTCACTACAAGAACAAGATTACCCGTCTGCCGCAAGGAAAGACTTCGTTCCTCACCGACGTATATGGCGGAACCATCCTGACGCAAGTCGGCAGTCCTGCAGGTCTGTTCTACGGCTACAAGACCAATGGTGTCTACGCCACCAGCGCCGATGCTGAAAAGGCAGGTCTTTACATCACCGACAACACCGGTGCGCCGACGTATTTCAAGGGCGGCGACATGCGGTTTGTCGACACTGACGGCAACTTTGAAATCAACGATGCCGACCGTGTAGTGATTGGCGACCCCAATCCGGACATCTACGGAAACATCCACGCCAACTTCTACATTGGCAAGCGCTGGAGCGTCAGTGCCAACTTCAACTATTCGTTGGGCAACGACATCTACAACTATCAACGCGCCATGTTGGAATCGGGTTCGCAGTTCATGAACCAGACCACAGCCATGAAGCGTCGTTGGATGGCTGAAGGTCAGCAGACGGACATCCCCGGTGTTACCTATGGCGACCCGATGGGCAACGCCCGTTTCTCCGACCGTTGGATTGAAGACGGCAGTTATCTGAAGTTGAAGAATATCACAGTTAGTTACAACATCCCAATTCAGAACCAGTATATCCAAGGCCTCACCGTGTGGGCAGCAGGCAACGACCTCTTCACGCTCACTCGCTACCTCGGCAACGACCCCGAAGTCTGTGCAGGCAACGGCGTGCTGATGCAAGGCATCGATGCCGGCTATCTGAATTACGGACGGAGCATCACTCTCGGTGTAAAGATTAACCTCTAAAACGACAGAACGATGAAAACAAAATCGATTATACTTTCAGGTCTGCTCCTCTTGGGTTTGGGAGCCGCTACTACATCCTGTGAGGACATGTTCGAGCCCGACAACAATCTTGTTTCGACGAACCTCACTCCTCAGGATACTGTATATCAGTTGATGGGAATTGTTCAGAACATGCAGAAGATTGCCGACCGCACCGTCCTTCTGGGCGAACTGCGTGGCGACCTCGTCGATGTCAATTCCCACACGCCGACCGCCTTGCGCGAATTGGCAGAAGGTACGGCAGGATTGGAGAATGAGTACAACTCTCCGGCTGAATACTACAACGTCATCAATTCCTGCAACATCTATCTTGCCAATGTCGATGCCAACAAAATGGCAGCCGGAAAGCCTTATTATCGCAGCGAGATTATTGCCGTGAAGTGCTTCCGTGCATGGTGCTACTTGGAACTGGCTAAAATCTACGGCAATGTGCCCTTCATCCTCAAGCCCGTGCTGACGACGCAGGCTGCCGAGGACATGGTGAACGCTACGGATAACCGTGCCGGTCTCGAGCAGATCTGCGACTACTTCATCAACGACCTCGCGGAATATGCACTCCTTCCCCTCAACAACGAGTTGCTGCCGTTCGACTACGAAAACTGGAAATGGAACGGCAAGCGCGGACGTTACTTCTTCATCCCCGTCCGTCTCATGTTGGCTGAACTCTACTTGTGGCGTGGAAGCGCGAAGGGTCAGGGTGCAGGACAAGGCGATTTCGAAAACGCCATCCGCATGTACCACGACTATCTGGCATACCCGGGCGAAGAACTCACTGCCAACTCCCAACGTGCATCGTGGAGAGGTTGGCGCAACAATGCTCCGCTGTCGTCTACCAATTTGTATTACGACACCTTCCGCTACGACCAGTCGCAGGGCGGTGGCTATCAGTTCGTCATTCCGATGGATACTATCGGCTATTGGGGAACGTACTCCGACCTTCGCAGCGTGTTCTGCGCACAGATGAAGAACAACTACTACGTGGCAGTCAATCCGTCAGTTCGTTTGCGCGAAATCTCTCGTTCACAGGTCAACTGCGTCTATGTGTACAATTCGCCGTCGAACATCGACACGATGTATGTGTCGGACGACGTCAACATGCTGCCCGACCAAATCCAGATGACGGGTAGCAGTGCGAAGGAAGACTTCTTGGGCGACCTGCGTTTCGCAGCGGTTTACGAAAACAATGCCGCGCCCAATTCCAAACTGCTCTACCATGCTGAATACAGCCCCGAAGAACAGTACATCCGCAAGTACATGGATGGCAAGACGATGCTCACCACTGACCAGCGTCAGAACTATGTCGGTTTCTTCCGCACATCCATCATCTACCTCCACCTTGCCGAAGCGCTCAACCGCGCGGGACTGCCCGAAACAGCGTTTGCTACGCTCAAGTACGGTCTGTCGTCCACCGTGCTGCGCGACCCGACGAAGGTGTCGGCTTACGAGTACGACAAGTTGAACAGCATCATGTCCTATGGTTTGGCTGAAGGCAACACGGCAGCCATGTGGGACCCGACGAAGTTCGTCACTATCGACCAAGTTCCGGGCGGTTATGATGCCAGTGGTAACATGGTATCTCCGTCGACGAATGGTCTGTCCGTCACTCAGTATGGTATCCACGCCTTTGGTTCGGGCGATGCATGGTACAACAAGCACTATTGCATCCCGGGCATCCTTCCGTTGCCCGAAGTGACTCCGTTAGGCGACGACCCGACAGAGGAAGAACTTGCGCTCTACGAAGAGCAGATGGCAGCACGCCAAGCCGTAGAGGAACAGAACCACCAGTATCTCCACGAAGGCACTGCAGCACAGGATTGGGTAGACAAGGTGATTTTGGAAGAAGAAGCCCTCGAAGGCATGTTCGAAGGAACGCGCTACTACGACCTCATGCGCTACGCGCTCTATCATGGCGACCCCAACTTCGTGGCTGACATGGTGTCGAAGCGTCGTGGTGCCGACGACCAAGACATGTCGCTGTGGAACCGCTTCAGCGGTGGCAAGTGGTACTTGCCGTTGCCCACTCGCTAATCTGCTGATGTGAGGCCCGCCTCACGACAGGACAGGGTGTATCAGGATGCGCATCTTGATACACCCTTTTTGCTTGCATTTTTTAGTTGCGAATTTCGCAACTATCTGCCTTATGGGGTATATGCAATGTAACTCTCTGACAGACAATCGTCTACACTATATTCCACTTTTATGAAATTTGGAGTGCACTTCAGATGAATTTAGAG
>JAFLUS010000060.1 GCA_022508685.1 Prevotellaceae bacterium
CAACCAATCAACTAACTAAATAAACTTAAAATGAAAACTCTGAAATCTGTAATGATGGGAGCGGCAGCAGCAACGGCTCTCCTCTGTGCGTGCGAAAGTGCGCCGACTGCGACAGAACTGAAGTCGGGACTCAACCCCGACGATTTCAAGACGACCTACACGGACGACGTGAAGGGCGAGAAGGCGGTGGAACTCTACACGCTGACCAACGGCAACGGCATGGAGGTGAGCATCACCAACTTCGGCGGTCGCATCGTGAGCATCATGGTGCCCGACAAGAACGGCGACTTTCAAGACGTGGTGCTGGGTTTCGACACGGCTGAAAAGTATTTCCCGACGAACAACGCCAGCGACTTCGGCGCTGCCATCGGCCGCTATGCCAACCGACTGAACCAAGGTTGCATCGTGTGCGACGGCGACACCATCCAATTGCCGCAGAACAACTACGGACACTGCCTGCACGGCGGCCCTACGGGTTGGCAATATCAGGTGTATGACGCTGAACTCGTGGATGCACAGACACTGAAACTGACCATGGAATCGCCCGATGGCGACAACCAGTTCCCGGGCAACGTGACGGCTGTCGTCACTTATCGTCTGACGGACGACAATGCCATCGAAATTGACTACGAGGCAACGACGGACAAGGAAACCGTCATCAACATGACCAACCACTCTTATTTCAACCTGAGCGGTAACCCCGAAAACACGATCCTCGACGAAATTCTCTATGTGGATGCCGACACCTATACGCCGGTTGACTCCACCTTCATGACGACCGGTGAGAAAGCCTCTGTCGAAGGCACACCGATGGATTTCCGCACGCCGAAGGCTATCGGACAGGACATTGACAAGGTGGAATTTGACCAACTCCTCTATGCACGCGGCGATGCTGCGAAAGTGGCTGCCGACAAGGGTGGATACGACCACAACTGGTGTCTGAACACGGCCGGCGATGCTGAAAAGGCAGCGGTCAGACTGACTGACCCGCGCAGTGGCATCACGCTCGAAGTCTATACGAACGAACCGGGCATCCAAGTGTATACGGGCAACTTCCAAGACGGCAGCGCCGTGGGCAAGAAAGGCATCACGTATACCCGCCAATGTGCCGTCTGCCTCGAAACGCAGAAGTACCCCGATTCTCCGAACAAGCAATGGGCAGAATCGAATGCATATCTGAAGCCGGGCGAAACCTACCACAGTTATTGCAAGTTCAAGTTCGGCGTAGAAAAATAAACGGATCATATCATTCACTTAAAATTAAATCATAAAAAATGAATTGGACAAGTAAAGAGTTCGTATGGCTCGACTGGGCGGTTCTTGCTATTGGAATCGGCGCAGTAATCTGGGCGGTTTACCGCTCCATCATGAAAGACAAGAAAAAAATGGCTGGTGCCGACTCACAGGACTATCTGTTCGGAAAAGGCGAGCCATGGTATGTCATCGGTATGGCAATCTTTGCTGCCAACATCGGTTCGGAACACTTGGTAGGTCTGGCCGGAACAGGTGCAAAAGACGGCGTCGGCATGGCACACTGGGAAATGCAAGGATGGATGATCCTGATCCTCGGTTGGCTGTTCGTACCATTCTATCAGTTGCTCATCAACAAGATGGGTAAAATCATCACGATGCCCGACTTCCTGAAGTTCCGCTATACGAAGCAGACGGGTTCTTGGCTCAGCATCATCACGCTGGTGGCTTACATCCTGACGAAAGTCAGCGTGACGGCGTTCACCGGCGGCGTGTTCTTCAAGTATCTGCTTGGTCTGAACTTCTGGGTAGGTGCGCTCGGTCTGATTGCCATTACAGCAGTGTTCACCGTGTTCGGCGGCATGAAGGGTGTGATGACGCTCTCTACGATCCAGACGCCCATCCTGATCATCGGTTCGTTCCTCGTGCTCTTCCTCGGTCTGGCAGCATTGGGTGGCGGCAGCATCGTTGAAGGATGGTCATCCATGATGGAGACTTGCCGCAAGGCGCATGACGGATTTGGAACGACCCACATGTTCCACACCGACCCTGCCGACCCGATGTATCCGCAACTTCCCGGCTACGTCGTATTCATCGGTGCCAGCATCATTGGTTTCTGGTACTGGTGTACCGACCAGCACATCGTTCAGCGTGTGTTGGGTCAGGTTCCCGGCGAAAAGAACGAAGACGTGATGGCACGTGCCCGCCGTGGTACAATCGCAGCCGGTTTCTTCAAGATCCTCCCCTGCTTCATGTTCCTCATTCCGGGTATGATTGCCTACGCATTGTCGCTGAAAGAAGGTAGCGGCATCGAAATGGATATCACCAACCATGAATCGACTGACGGCGCCTTCGCCATGATGGTGAAGAACATTCTGCCTGCCGGCATCAAGGGTATCGTGACGATTGGTTTCGTCTGCGCTCTCGTGGCTTCCTTGGCAGCATTCTTCAACAGTTGCGCTACGCTCTTCACGGAAGACTTCTACAAGCCCATGAAGCAGGGCAAGAGCGAAGAGCACTACGTACTCGTCGGCCGCGTTGCCACAGTCGTTGTCGTGCTCCTCGGTCTGGCATGGATGCCCATCATGATGAACATGGGTAACCTCTACTCTTACCTGCAAGACATCCAGTCGCTGATTGCACCGGCAATGGTTGCCGTCTTCACGCTCGGTATCTTCTCCAAGAAGATTACGCCGAAGGCTGGTGAATGGGGACTTATCGGTGGTTTCCTCATCGGTATGGTCCGCCTGATTACGAACGTGATTACGGAGTCGGGAACGGCTGTGATGGAAGGTGCGTTCTGGGCAAACACGACGTGGTTCTGGCAGACGAACTGGCTCATCTTCGAATGCTGGCTGCTCGTCTTCATCGTCGTGATGATGGTTGTCGTTTCCTTCTTCACTCCTGCACCGACGAAGGCACAGGTGGATGCCATCACGTTCACGGCTGACTTCAAGAAGAGCATCCGTCAGAGTTGGGGCATCTGGGACATTCTCGGCACCCTCCTCGTTGTCGGTCTCTGCGCTGCCTTCTACTGGTACTTCTGGTAATTGATAATTTGTTGAACCATAGACATTTCACATATTCTTATGTTAGAAGAACTGAAACAAAAAGTATTCAAGGCAAACCTTGACTTGGTGAAGCAAGGACTTGTCATCTTCACATGGGGAAACGTGTCGGGCATCGACCGCGAAAAGGGGTTGGTGGTCATCAAGCCGTCGGGCGTCAGTTACGACGACATGAAGGCAAGCGACATGGTCGTGGTGGACTTGGAAACGGGAAAAGTGGTTGAGGGCGACCTCAACCCCTCTTCCGACACACCGACCCACCTTGTCCTCTACAAGGCATTCCCCAACATTGCGGGCGTCGTACACACCCACTCCACTTATGCGACAGCCTTCGCACAGGCGGGCAAGGACATTCCCAACATCGGCACGACACACGCCGACTATTTCTATCAAGCCATCCCGTGCACGCGCGACATGACTAAGGAAGAGGTGGAAGGACAATACGAACTGGAAACCGGCAACGTGATTGTCGACGAAATCCTCAACATCCGCAAAATCAATCCCGACCACACGCCTGCCGTCCTCGTCAAGAACCATGGGCCCTTCTCGTGGGGAACCAGTCCCGACAATGCCGTGTACAATGCCAAGGTCATGGAGCAGTGTGCAAAGATGGCGTCCATCGCCTTCGCTGCCAATCCGAACCTGACGATGAACCCGTTGCTGATTGAAAAGCACTACAACCGCAAGCATGGCCCCAATGCGTATTATGGCCAGAAGGGACAGGCACACTGATGGGCAGACTGACTGACAGACTTTTTATTCACAATACTAATACTTAAAATTAAACAACAATGAAAGCATTTGAAAATTTGGAACTTTGGTGGGTGACTGGTGCACAGTTGCTCTATGGCGGTGACGCAGTAATCGCAGTCGACGCTCACTCAAAAGAAATGGTTGCAGGTCTGAACGACAGCGGCAATATTCCTATCAAGGTAGTCTATAAGGGAACGGCTAACTCTTCCAACGAAGTAGAGGCTGTGATGAAAGCGGCCAACAACGATGAAAAGTGCGTCGGCGTCATCACGTGGATGCACACGTTCTCGCCTGCCAAGATGTGGATTAAGGGTCTGCAAGACCTGCAGAAGCCTCTCCTCCACTTCCACACGCAGTACAATGCCGAAATTCCATGGGAAACGATGGACATGGACTTCATGAACCTGAACCAAAGTGCTCATGGTGACATCGAATTCGGACACATCTGCACCCGCATGCGCGTACCCCGCAAGGTGGTCTGCGGCTATTGGAAGAGCGAAGAAGCACAAAAGAAGATTGCCGTATGGGCACGCGTTGCAGCAGGTGTTGCTGACGCCAAGAACGTGCGCTGCCTGATGTTCGGTATGAACATGAACAACGTAGCCGTAACCGATGGCGACCGCGTAGAATTTGAACAGCGCATGGGTTACCACGTAGACTACTACCCCGTTTCATCGTTGATGGAATACTTCAAGAAGGTAACCGATGCTGAAGCAGACGCATTGGTAGAAGAATACAAGAAGGAATACACCATCAAGATCGACGAAAGCGGTGAAGAAGTATACTGGCAGAAGGTGAAGAATGCCGCTAAGGCTGAAATCGCACTCCGCCGCGTATTGAAGGACGAAGGTGCTACGGCATTCACGACCAACTTCGACGACCTCGGCGATGCTGACATCGACGACCCGAACTTCGTAGGTTTCGACCAAATCCCCGGTCTTGCATCACAGCGCCTGATGGCAGAAGGATACGGATTTGGTGCAGAAGGCGACTGGAAGACGGCTTGCCTCTGCCGCACATTGTGGGTGATCCAGCAAGGTATGCCGACAGGCTGCTCGTTCCTCGAGGACTACACCCTCAACTTCGCCGGCGACCGCAGTTCTTGCCTCCAGAGCCACATGCTCGAAGTATGTCCGCTCATCGCTGTTGACAAACCGACCCTCGAAGTACACTTCCTTGGCATTGGTATCCGCAAGCAGCAGACTGCACGCCTCGTCTTCACGTCGAAGGTGGGTCGCGGTATCAAGGCAACCGTCGTAGACCTCGGCAACCGCTTCCGCCTCATTTCGCAAGAAGTAGAGTGCATCGAACCCAAGCCCATGCCCAACCTCCCCGTTGCATCCGCACTCTGGGTTCCGCAACCTACGTTCGAAATCGGTGCAGGCGCATGGATCCTTGCCGGTGGTACGCACCACAGCGCATTCTCTTACGACATCACGGAAGAGTATTGGGAAGACTTCGCTGAAATGGTGGGCATCGAATATGTCAAGATCAACAAGAACACCACGACCAGCGAGTTCAAGCACGAACTTCAGATGAATGAAGTTTACTACATGCTGAACAAGGCACTTCGTTAATATACGCATGGCACACACAGAGAAGGCGGAGATGAACGGACGACGTTCAACATCTTCCGACTTCTCTGTGAGTGCTTTGCATAATCCACGACAACACTATGGATGCAAAAAAGACAATAGAAGCGGGTAAGGCCATCCTCGGTATCGAGTTCGGTTCTACACGCATCAAGGCTGTTCTGATTGACGAAGAGAACAAGCCCATCGCACAGGGCAGCCACACATGGGAAAACCAACTCGTCGACGGACTGTGGACCTATTCTACCGAAGCCATCTGGTATGGTCTGCAAGACTGCTATGCCGACTTGCGTGCAAACGTACTGAAGCAATACGAAGTGGAAATCGAAACATTGGCTGCCATCGGTTTCAGTGCCATGATGCACGGCTATCTGCCTTTCAAGGGCAACGACATCCTTGTCCCCTTCCGCACATGGCGCAACACCAACACCGGCAAGGCGGCAGCGGAACTTTCCGAATTGTTCAACTACAACATTCCTCTCCGCTGGAGCATCAGCCACCTCTATCAGGCTATCCTCGACAACGAAGAGCACGTAGGCGACATCGAATTCCTCACCACACTGGCAGGTTATGTGCACTGGCAAGTGACGGGGCAGAAAGTATTGGGTGTAGGCGATGCTTCGGGTATGATTCCCGTTGACCCCAACACCAAGACTTACGACGCAGTGATGGTAGAGAAGTTCGACAAACTGATTGCTCCCAAGGGCTTCAGTTGGAAACTCCTCGACATTCTTCCCAAATCGCTGAATGCAGGCGAGAATGCAGGTTTCCTCACTCCCGAAGGTGCACTCAAACTCGACGTTTCCGGTCACTTGAAGGCAGGCATCCCTGTATGTCCTCCCGAAGGCGACGCAGGTACGGGCATGGTAGCCACCAACGCCGTTCGCCAGCGCACGGGTAACGTCAGCGCCGGAACATCGTCTTTCTCTATGATCGTCCTTGAGAAAGAACTGACCAAGCCCTACGAGATGCTCGATATGGTAACTACCCCTGACGGCAGCCTCGTAGCCATGGTTCACTGCAACAACTGCACCAGCGACATCAACGCATGGGTGAAACTCTTCAAGGAATACCAAGAGTTGCTCGGACTGGAAGTCGATACCAACAAACTCTATGGCGGTCTCTTCAACATTGCACTGAAGGGAGATGCCGACTGCGGTGGTATCATTTCCTACAACTACATTTCGGGCGAACCTGTTACCGGCTTGATGGACGGACGTCCACTCTTCGTACGCAGTGCAAACGACAAATTCAACTTGGCAAACTTCATGCGTGCCCACCTCTATGGTGCAATCGGCGTGCTGAAGTTGGGTAATGACATCCTCTTCAACGAAGAACACGTCAAGGTTGACCGCATCATGGGACACGGCGGCTACTTCACCACTCCCGTTGTCGGTCAGCGTATGCTTGCTGCCGCCCTCAACGCACCGATTTCCGTCATGGAAACTGCAGGCGAAGGTGGTGCATGGGGTATCGCCCTGCTTGCCGGATATGTGGTCAACAACGACAAGCATCTCTCTCTTGCCGACTATCTCGACCAAGTCGTATTTGCAGGAAACACAGGTACACAAGTGGCTCCGACACCCGAAGAGGTTGAAGGTTTCAACCGCTATATGGAGAACTACAAAGCAGGTCTTGCCATTGAGCAGGCTGCAGTAGACAATAAAAAATAAAACCTATGAACGATATTAAAATTCTAAATCGCGCTGCCGACAACATCCGTATTCTTGCTGCCAGCGCTGTTGAAAAAGCCAAATCGGGACACCCCGGTGGTGCGATGGGTGGTGCAGACTTCATCAACGTACTCTACTCTGAGTATTTGCAGTACGACCCCAAGAACCCCGAATGGGTAGGACGCGACCGTTTCTTCCTCGACCCGGGTCACATGGCACCGATGCTCTATTCGCAGTTGTGCCTGACCGGCAAGTTCACGCTCGACGAATTGGCAAACCTGCGCCAATGGGGCTCCCCCACTACGGGTCACCCCGAGTTTGAAATTGCCCGTGGCATCGAAAACACTTCCGGTCCGCTCGGTCAAGGTCACGTATTTGCAGTCGGTGCAGCCATCGCAGCAAAATTCCTTGCAGCCCACACCGGCAACCCCACTTTCGAAAAGGAAACCATCTATGCCTACATCAGCGATGGTGGTATTCAGGAAGAAATCTCACAAGGTGGTGCCCGCATTGCCGGCGTCCTCGGACTCGACAACCTCATCATGTTCTACGACTCCAACGACATTCAGTTGTCCACCGAGACAAAGGAAGTGATGAACGAAGACACCGCAGCCAAATATCGTGCCCTCGGTTGGGAAGTCATCGTTATCGACGGACACGACGTGGCACAAATTCGCCAAGCCCTCGATACAGCCAAGACCATTCAAGGCAAACCGACACTCATCATCGGTAAGTGTATCATGGGTAAAGGTGCGCTCAAAGCCGACGGCACATCCTACGAAGCCAACTGCAAGACGCATGGTGCACCCCTCGGAGGCGATGCTTATGTCAACACCATCAAGAACCTCGGTGGCGACCCCGAAAATCCATTCCAAATCTTCCCCGAAGTGCAGGAACTCTATGCAAAGCGCGCAGCAGAACTCGAAGGCATCGTTGCAGCCCGTTACGCTGAAGAAAAGGCATGGGCTGACGCAAATGGCGAGAAAGCCGCACAGCAGGCAGACTGGTTCGCCAACAAGGCACCGCAGATTGACTGGAGCAAATGTGTACAGAAAGACAACGACGCCACTCGTTCGGCATCGGCAGCCTGTCTCTCCCTCCTCGCAGAGCAAGTGCCCAACATGATCTGTGCCAGCGCCGACCTGTCGAACTCCGACAAGACCGATGGTTTCCTCAAGAAGACCCACGCCCTCACCGCAGGTGATTTCTCGGGTGCATTCTTCCAAGCCGGCGTAGCCGAACTGACGATGGCATGCTGCTGCATCGGTATGGCACTCCATGGCGGCGTCATTCCCGCATGTGGTACATTCTTCGTATTCAGCGACTATATGAAACCCGCCGTACGTATGGCAGCCTTGATGGAACTGCCCGTGAAGTTCATCTGGACCCACGACGCCTTCCGCGTAGGTGAAGATGGTCCTACTCACGAACCCGTAGAGCAGGAAGCACAAATCCGTCTGATGGAGAAACTCCGCAACCATCACGGCAAGCCCAGCGTATTGGTACTCCGTCCTGCCGACGCACAGGAAACGACGACGGCATGGGCTTTGGCAATGGAAAACACTGCCACTCCGACGGCACTCATCCTCTCTCGCCAGAACATCACCAACCTCCCTGCCGGCAACGACTACAGCCAGGCAGCCAAAGGTGGTTATATCGTGGCAGGCAGCGACGAAAATCCCGATGTCATCCTCGTAGCCAGCGGTTCGGAAGTCAGCACACTCGTTGCTGGTGCAGAATTGCTCCGCAAGGAAGGCACTCGTGTACGCATCGTCAGTGTACCGTCAGAAGGTCTCTTCCGCGAACAGCCCGTTGAATATCAGCAATCTGTTCTGCCCGCAGGCGTGAAGAAGTTCGGTCTCACCGCCGGTCTTCCCGTCAACCTGCTCGGCCTCGTTCCCGCATCCGAAGGCACTATCTGGGGACTCGAGTCATTCGGCTTCTCTGCGCCTTACAAGGTGCTCGACGAAAAACTTGGCTTCACGGCAGAAAATGTGTACAAGCAAGTGAAAGCCATTCT
>JAFLUS010000061.1 GCA_022508685.1 Prevotellaceae bacterium
CCAAAGCACAGTTACATGGTGAAACTGAGGCAGACGGATTTTCCGAGTTCGATGATGTCGTCGGGTTGGAGGAGATAGAGCATGCGGGAGGTGCGGAGTTCGATGGGCGGTTCGTGACGGCGGATGATTTTTGTTGCCGTTCCGCCTTCGGGACGGCAGCCAGAAGGTTTGGCTTGAAGGTAGTATTTGCCTTGACGGACGACGATGTCGGCATGAGCACTGCTCACGGCGTTATTCTGGCGTTGCACGGCGGGGTCAGGGTCGTCGTCACGAATGATGATGTCGTTCTGACGCATTTCGCCATATTTCCGCGAAAGGCGACCGCGACCGATGCAGTAGACGGCATCGGCTTCAGGAGTCAGGTGGTAGGCGGATTGCAAGAGCGAACCGGTGCCGTCCACCACGGCAATGGTGGCGGCACGATGCATGGTCGGCACGCTGCCTTTCTGATGAAGCACAAAGGAGATTTTGCTGTCGAGAACGGCTATGGCTGCTGACGGGAGGTCGGCGGGGGAAGGTTCGACGGCGACGGTTCCGCTACCGAGAGTGTAGAACAATTCGGCGTCGAAACGCAAACGGAGTTGCTCGATGAATGTTTCGCCGGACAGGGCATTGGCATAAATCGGGTCGTGGGTGTAGATAGTGATGCCGCTGAAGTCGTTTCGTCCGCGCAAGGGGCGCAGTTCCTGTACGATGGCTTGGCAGACGGCGGCTTGGAGGTCGACGATGTTGTCGGGATGGATGTTCAGATTCATGATGGGTGAAAGGGATTAAAAGCCGAAGTAGTCACTCCACGAAGAATGGCGCTGCGCCTCTTTCAGCGAATCGTTTTCTGCCTGCAGCGTTTCGACCTTCGCGTTCAGTTCGTTCGTTTGCATGGTCATGTCTTCCAACTCTTGGCGACACTGGTTGTACCTGTCCGTCAGGTTGTTGTAATCGCGTCGCAGATTGCGGTTCACGTCTTCCAATTCCTGTGCCTGTTCCGATGACGATGAAAATTCTGCCGAGTAGTAATCGGCTCGGTGATAGGTGTACCACAAGGCTGCGCCCATGACTGCGGCAAGGAGGAAGAGCACGAGCGACAGCATTTTCCATGCGCATCCTCGCGGTTTGCCCGTCGGTGGCGGCGGCACTTGCTGTGCAGTCAGCCGATGGTTCTCCTGCTCCAAGTTGGTGCGGATGTTTTCGAGAAAATTGATGTGTTGCAACATCTGCACTTTCTCTTCTTCCTGTTTCCACAATTCCGTCTGCAGTTGCTGCACCTGCGCTCCGTCCCCACCCGACGGCGACGGCATACACGTTTCGAGGTCTGCCAGCAGTGCCTTGGCATCGGGATAGCGGCGTTGCGGGTCTTTCTCCAAACAGCGGCGGATGATGTGCTCCAACCGGTCGGGATAGTCTTGCACGTATGTTTTGCCCGGATGCGTCGCCTCAAAGGCAGCCTTTCGCAGTGGCAGAATGGCGGGAGGAGGCGTCTCCATGTGGTCGTGGTAGAGGGCGTTCAGCCCTTCCATTTCGTTGGCATAACGCTCCTGTTCATAGGGGAACGGCAGACGTCCTGCCAGCATCTGGAACAGCAGGATGCCCAGTCCGTAGACATCCGTCTGCGGCGTCAGTTCGCGGTCTTCCCACTTTTCGGGGGCTTTATATTCCACTGCTCCGTCGCGACGCGAACTGCTCTTCACGCTGTGGCCGTCCTGTATGGAGAGTCCGAAGTCGAGCAGCACGAACGCGCCGTCGTAGTCGCGACGCATGACGTTGTTGCTGTGCAGGTCGTTGTGCGTGACGCGATATTTGCGCACCAGTTCCTCGCGTTTTTCGGGCGAAATGAGGTAACGGCGGGCATCGTCGGGGTCACACTCCAGATGGTCGTCCGCCGGATTCATCAGGAATTGGTAGATATCCACGTGGCAATATGCCAGTGCACCCACGATTTGGCGGGCGAAACGCATCACTTCGTCAATCGTGATGAAGCGTTGGCGTGCCACATATTGCTCCAACGTGCAGCCCTCCACGTAGTCCATTTCCACCATTGCCTGATTTTCGATGAGCCGTGGCTGATAGATGTGCACGATGTTGGGGTGGCAGCCGTTGCCGATTTGCAACAGCACGCGACATTCCTTCAGAAAGGTCTGATACGCCTTGTCCTGCTCGTCCTCCACCACTTCGTTCGACACCTTCACGGCGCGAATATATCCATACCGGCGGTGGCGGACTTTCCAAATGGCGGCAAAGGCACCTTTGCCTATCAGTCGCAATTTTTCGTATTCGTCGTTGAATGTCATGGTTGGCATCGTTTATGTCGTTTTTTTAGGTTTTATCGTAGTTTTTTACTATTTCTTCACTTCTCTGAACCGCGTGCCGAAACGTGGCTGAAAAAAGACTGCAGTCTCGATATTTTTTCATCGGAGTCTTTTTTTCTTCAAACTATAGTTTCGTGCATACGCAGACTGCAGTCTGGAAATGTGAAAACTATAGTCTTTTTTCGACGGTTTTTCGAAGCGATATATCTCATTGCTTATCAGTTAATTACGTAACCCGCACGACGGAGCGCGGGAATGACCGTGTTGGCAACGAAACTGACTGCCGCCCCCGACGTGTTGCCGGAGCCCCAGCCAAGACGTTCGAGCCGCACGGCTACAGCCAACGGCGCCTGTTGCCGACGCGACGGGATGAAGAACACATACCAGCCGTCGTTCATGCGCGGATACACCCAGTGGCGGTGTCCGTCCGCTCCGCGTTCCGCCCGCAAGGCTGCACCGCTCACACGTTCGGGCGTACCGGTCTTGCCGCCCATGCGGAGCGTGGCATCGTTGCTTGTGGGCAATGCCTTGCCGTTCCGTCGGTGGCGGTCGCTCTCCTTCTGCATATAACTGCGCAGCAGACGCGCCGACGATGCCGGCATCAGTTCGACGGGCTGCGCCAATGGTTCGGCATGGGCATCAGCGCCCGTGCCACGTTGCAGCACATAGCGCGTAGGCATGAAGCGGCCGTCGTTGGCAACGACCGACACGACCCGCGCCATGTTGAGCGGCGTCGCAGTGAGCATACCCTGTCCCCACGCCATGCCGCATTGCCACCACGACATGCGTTCGTAGCGGCCTTCGGCAGCCATGTTCTGCTTGTAGTTGCGCCATGTCGAGAGTCCGAGGTTCTGCAGATACTGCATTTCCGAACCGAACCCGAGCGTGTCGGCAAAGGCGGCGCGGTCGAAGAAATAGGGCGTGTGCGACGCAAAAGCATCGTCGCGACGCAGTCGGGGGTGGTCGATGCGTGCACCCACCGCCGCATAAATCGTTTCCAACTCGGGATAGAGATTGTGGTCGTGGACGAGGTTGACAAAGTAGCAGTTGGACGACTGCACGATAGCGCGTTCCATCGACACCTCTCCCCACGGCTCCACCGACGACGGCTCCACCGTCTCCTGTGCGTGGACGACGTAGGTCTGTCGGGCTGCATCGTCGCCCATCCGCATCAGCCCTGCCATTGCCGACATCACTTTGGCCGTCGAACCCGGCTGCGTCTGATAGGTCAAGCCCAAATCGCGGTCGGTGTAGGCACGTTGCAGGGCATAGTCGTTGTAGGTGTGCACGCCACTGCCCGCCAACAGGCGGAGCGTATCTTGGTCGGGCAGCGGATAGTTGGCAGAACAGAGGAGGTCGCCATGTGCCGCATCGAGCACCACGACCGATGCGCGCAGACGATTGCGGCCACGCCACTGCGGACTGCGTTCCACAGCATCGCGGATATCGTTCTGCAACTGCACCTGCAGCCGGGCATCAATCGTCAGCGTGAGGTCGCGGGCAGGTCGGCGTTCGTTCCACTGCGCCACAGCCTTGCTGCCGATGCCGTCGCGCAGCATCTCCAGCAATGCGGGGTCGGAGTAGTCGTAACGTGTGAACGCCATGGTCTGAGGCGTGGGCGGAAGGAAAGGCGACTGGCGATAGAAGCGCGTCGTCACTACGTCCTGCTGCACACGATTTTGCCCATCGCGCACCACGTTGTCGAACCCTCGCAACTCCGTCAGATGGCGGTTTTCCGCCATATATCCCGACGGCATTCCGTCGGTGTTGCTCCACAGCGTGCGGGTGTTGTAGTCGCCGAGCATGAAGAACATCTGGTCGGCAAACGGATAGTAGCGACGCTGACGCCGCTTCATCATGCGTTCCATTGCCGTCCCTTCGGCACCCGCCTGCCGCAACTGCGCAAACTGCTCCGCCACGTCGGACGGACGGCTGGTCGCCAGCAGCACGCCGTTGCGGTCATATATGTTTCCGGCATCGAGATGCTGCATCAGCAACTCAATGCGGGGGTTGTATTCCATCGTGAGTGCTCCGTCGAGATTGACCACGCAAGCCGGACGCACGAGATAGGTATTGCGGGCAACGACCTGATAATAGAACAGGCTGCCCACGAGCAGAAGGGCAAACCCGAAGAACGTGAGCATGGACGAGATGACCACGCCGTCGTACTTCCGCACTTCCTGCTGTTGATTGCGCGTGGCACGTTCGCGCGACACCGACAGCACCACGCCGAAGGCTGCCATGTTGATGACCAGACTCGACATGCCGAAACTCAGGAACGGCACCGACACGCCGGTAAGGGGTATCAGTCCGATGCTGCCCAAGACGATGACAAAGAACTGCACGCCCGTCACCATGGCGATGCCGGCAGCGAGATAGAACGCAAAAGGATGACCGGCACGACGTGCCAGCAGCAGGCTGCGATGAATGAGCACCGCCATGACGATGACCACAAGCACCATGCCTATCCACCCCATCGTTTCACCGATGCTGGTGAAGACCATGTCCGTGTGGTGTGCAGGCACGAGGTTCGGATTTCCCTGTCCCAGTCCCTGTCCCGTCAGTCCGCCGGCAGCCAGACTCCAGATGCCTTGCGCCACTTGGTCGCCACCCGGCACGTCGTTGTGCCAGACGCCCGCCCATGCTGCCGCCGTTCGGTTCATCAGGCGTACACCTTCGCTCATGCCCATCTTCGCCATCAGTTCGCCTCCGAACAGGAATGCCATCAGCAAGAGGTTCAGGAACAAGGCGCTTTCGTACACTCTGTGCTTCCACACCCAACCGATGAAAATCCACAGGATATACCACAGCAATGCCAGCAGCAAGACGACGGACAGCGAATGTCCGAACGCATAGCCCGCAGCCAGCATGAGCGAGAACGTCACGACGCCCAGCACCATTTGCCCGAAATCGCGGCGAGCCAACGAATAGAGAAAAATGAAGGTGAGCATGATGACCAACGCGGGGCCCATGTCGCTCAACAGCATCAGATACATCGCCAACAGCACGCAGAGCGTCAGCACCACCCCCGTCATCATGCGGAACTGGAACCGCAGCATGTGTCGGTCGTGACGTTGCGAAAACTGCTGAATTCGCGTCGCGTTTGTCGCAAAAAATGCCGCGACAAACACCACGAACAGGTATTTCGACACCTCGCTCGGTTGGAAGAAGAACAGATTGACGCGGGCATCACTGCCTTCGGGGCCCGTTCCGAACACGCGCAACAGCACCACCAACAGCATCGCCAGCAACAAATAGCCCACTCCTTCGGGCAGACGGCTGCACCATGCCGACCAACGTGGCGCACGTTTCGACAACAATGCTTCGATGCCTTGCCGCACGAAGTCGAAGTGCAGACGACCCTTCTGCACCTTGCTGCCCCCGACATAGTACAACAGATAGTTGACGCGCGACATCAGGCACATCACCGCCACACCGGCAGCCAGTCCGCACGTCATCGTCCAGCCTAACAACTTGTCCGTCAGCGGCTGTTGAATGGAAAACATGGTCAGCACGCCGAGCAGGGTCAATGCCATGAGGAGGAGCGGCAGCAGAAAATCCGAAGAACGGCCGTGCCGGCGGTCCATACGGAACAAGAACCATAAGCCACCCCACCATGCTGCAAGGCACAGCACGATGCTCAGCAGCAGACGGCTGCGGTAAGCCGACGGCGTGCGCACCGTCAGGGCGACATCGTTTTTCAGTTGCTGATACGTAGACGGCGTAAACACACGCAGGCAGTGCTCCCGCTGACGGAATGTATAGGTCGTGCCGCTCTTCGCAATCGGCCCACGCCGCGTGCCTTTCGGCGCACCATATTCATAGCCTCGCCGCACGGGCAGCACACTATAGTATCTGCCACGCTCCACAGCGAAACGCGCCACGCCCTTGCCGTCGGTCAGCGCATAGCCCACGACGGAGTCGGCAGCCACCTCACGCAGTCCGGAGGAGGCAAGTGTGTCGGCCACAAAATAATGTTCGCGCAGACGCACGGCAACGCCTTCCACCCCACCCGATTCGCCGCTGATGCGCACGTTCAGCACCGCATCGTCCGACGTGGGCGACGGCAGCAGACGGATGCTGTCGGTCTGTCCCAACAGGGCTGCCGATTGCTCCACCCGACGCCGCAGTTCGCTGCCGCCATGCTCCAGCGCAAACGTTGCGGGCATGAGGAACGCAGGCGAATTGACTGCACCGAGATTGGGCAACGTCCGCCGTGCACGCACCTTGCCGGTCAGCCATGCCGCCACGCACTGCGCATCGCGTTCATCGTCCATGTAACCCTGCTGCAACAGGAACTGCGCCAGCGTTTCCTCGCCCAGACTGCCGTCGAGGTTCAGCACTTCGCCGCGGTCGTAACCGCGCTCCGCTTGCTGCAGCACGTCCGACTGATGAAAGAGCAGCACGAGCGCACCCAGCACAAACAGCACCGAGACGAGCATCGCACCCATCCATATTTTCCGTTGCGTCATTCCGTCTGCAATTTATTGATAGAGTCCGTCAGTTGCACGTTCGTTTCCTGCAACTCCGTTATCGTTCGTTCTTGCCACTGCATCTTGGTGTTCAGTTCTTTCACGATATTGTCATGCGTTTGCTGCCGTCCGTCGCAATAGCGTTGCCACCACCAACTCGCGCCACCCGCACCGACTGCCACGCCGACGAGCAGACACAGGAGCAGCGGCAAGCCACGACGGCGGCGACGGCACGACGCCGACGCCGGTTGCGGCACGTCCGTTTCAGCCGTTGCCGCCACCGCAGTCGGGTGTGTCGCGTCAGCCGCGGCATCGTCCGTACCCTTCGTCTCCACCACCACCACCGTGACATTGTCGCGGCCGCCTCGGTCGTTGGCAGCAGCAATGAGTTGGTGCGCACGCAGTTCCACCGAACCTTCGGTGTCGAGCACACGGCGGATGTCGCCGCTCGTCACCATGTCCGTCAGTCCGTCGGTGCAGAACACGAAGTGCGCATTGGCAGGAATGGGAAAGATGCCGGATTCCATGAAATTGCGGTCGTCAAGCATGTGCATCTCCTCGCCCACGCAACGCTCAATCAGGTTGCGCTGCGGATGGCGCATGGCTTCCTCCTCCGTCAGTTCGCCTTGCTCTTCACGGAAGCCCACGAGCGAATGGTCGTGGGTCAGTTTCCGCAATTCTCCGCCGGCATACTGATACAGACGCGTATCGCCCACGTGCACCACGTTCAGTTGCATCCGCGCGATGTCGAACAAACCCGCCGTGAGCACGCACGACATGTGGGGATACTGCCCCTCCGCCCGCTTCTGCTGCACGATAGCATTGTTTGCCTCTACCACAGCCTGTTTCAACACGTCTAAACAAGCATCGTCGGTTGCAGGATAGCGGTTCACGTAGTCCACGATGGTGCTGCGAGCCATCTCCGCAGCCACCTCTCCGCCGTCGTAGCCGCCCACGCCGTCAATCGCCACGCACAGCAGGTGGTCGGCATCCCATACGGTCTGGCAGACGAACGTATCTTCGTTGTTGGTGCGAACCCGTCCCATGTCGGTAGCACCGAAAAAACTGAAATTCTCTATCATGGTTATTCCGATTATCGGTTATGTCCGTTCAAAATCAATCTGAATTTCTCCGCCCAGCACAATGGCAGAACGATTGGGCAGCACCACCCACGCGCCACGCGCAAGCACCACCTCGTTGAGCACGACGTCGCCCGTCGCACGCAACCGAAACTCCTTCTGCCACGCTTGGTACTCAATTTCCACGTGCGGATTGAGCACGCGGTCGGTGTCGAGCCGCGCAATCTGCAGCCCGCCGCGACCTTCGCTGTCGCTGCGTCCCGAAATCAGCAGATTCGTGCCCTGCATATAGAACACCTGACTGCGGCTGTCAT
Organism: Prevotellaceae bacterium; assembly: GCA_022508685.1. GTDB lineage: Bacteria > Bacteroidota > Bacteroidia > Bacteroidales > Bacteroidaceae > UBA3839. The sequence continues at coordinate 8,169 of JAFLUS010000061.1, forward strand.
TGACGAGAAACGCCGACTGCGACACGCGCAACTTCGCCACACAGCCGTCGCCACCATTCTGCCGCGCAACCGGCGCACCTGCTCCGCCCCACGCGTTCGTCGGCGCAGCACCATGGTTCACCGACGACATGAAATCGATGCGGATGCAGTCCTTCGCCCGCATGTCGACACCGGGCAGCGCATTCATGTTGATAGCCAGACGGCTGACGGAGAGCGAATCCTTCACGTGCATCGTTCCCACCACATGCTCCTGCATCGGCTGTTCCTGTACCGACTGCTCGGCATGAATGGTGGAAGCGACAAACAATTGCTTCGGCTCCAGCGTCGTCGCCAGTCCGTCGACATCGGGCATGGCGTTGTCGGCACCGAACCGCACAAACTGAAACTGCCAGAAACGGGCGTGCGGACGATAGGACGGATACTTCTGCTGCCGGCGCACCACCTCGCGTTCCATTTTCGCCGCCACTTCCTTGGCGGTATAGGCAAACGTGTCTTCGGCAGCATCGTAGTCGCCCTCATTCATGTACACGCAGAAATTGGTCGGAAACAGCAGTCCTTCGGTCGTCGTTTCCTGCTCCATCCGCACCATAAAATGCCCATAGATGCGGTCGAGCAACTCCTGACGCGTCAGCACCGACGACGTCGGTTCTTCGTCGCGCCCCAACAGCAATCGTTTCAAAAATCCCATATTTCACATCATTTTTGACATACAGCCTCATCATGCGGGCTTATTCATATAATGAGTGCAAAATTAAAGGATTTCCGTCAAACCTACGCTATTTTTACTTTTTTTTAACGTAG
>JAFLUS010000062.1 GCA_022508685.1 Prevotellaceae bacterium
CTGGATGAAATCAAGTTTTCGGTGAAAATGTGTTGCTGACCGAAATATTTGCTGTATCTTTGCCGATAATATGGATGAAACGAAAAACGTGACCGACGCAGCGGAAGTGGCCGACGCGGAACCGAAACGGAAATCGCTTGGTCGACGCATCGCCCGATGGGCAATGTGGGTGGTGCTGACGCCCATTCTGCTCGTGCTGTTGCTGATGGTGCTGATATATATTCCGCCCGTACAGAAATGGGCGGTAGACCGCGCCAGCGAATGGCTGTCGGCAGAGACGGGTATGGAGGTGAGCGTGGAGAACGTGCGACTGACGTTCCCGCTCGATTTGTCGATGGGCGGAATGTTGGCTGTGGAAGACGGCGACACGGTGCTCCATGCCGAGCGGTTGGACGTGAGCATCGGGCTGATGCCGCTGTTCAGGGGCGTGGTCAATGTCGATGCGGCAACACTGGAGGGCGTGAAGGTCAATACGCGGCAGATGATTGATGCAGCCTTGGTGAAGGGCTCGGTCGGGCATGTCAGTGTAGACGCGCACGGCATCGACCTCGGACGGTCGCTGATGCGTTTCGACCACGTGCGGCTCAGCGATGCCGACCTCTATGTGGCACTTGCCGATTCCGTTCCCGAAGACACGACGGAGAGCGAACCTTCGACGTGGAAAATCGCTCTCGACGACGTACTGATTGAGCGGGTACGACTTCGCCTGTTGCTTTCGCCGCAAGCCGACAGCACGCAGATTGGACTGAATGTGGGTCGTGCAGCATTGAAGGGATTGCTCAATCTGCCTGAAGAAACCTATACGTTGAATGACATCGACATCCAGCAAACGACGTTTACTTACGACGTGGGCAGCGCAATGCCGATGGACGGATTTGACAGCCAACACGTGCGTGTAGACGAGTTCGGTACGCGCATCAGCCGGTTGCGATACGCAGCATTGGGCGGCATGAACGTCGACATCGATTCGTTGCAAGGCAAGGAGCGTGGCGGTTGGCAACTGACGAGGGGGCGCGGACGCATAGCCCTCACCCCGTCGGGACTCGACCTCAAGCAACTGCAACTACAGACACCGAATTCCGACCTCCGTGCCGATTTCCACATGGACATGACGGCGTTCGACGTGCCGACCGACAGCACGCCCTACTTTGGGACAGGTACGTTCGATGCAGTGGTCTGCGGATTTTTCGGCATGGCTGACGCACTGCCGATGATGGGTGGCGACCGTGCTGCACTTCCTGCCAACATGCCAATGATGAAGACGGCGTTCGACGTCAAGAGCAGCGGCAATCTGCAGTCGCTATATATCGAATCCGCACATGCCACGTTGCCGGGACATTTCGACATCTCTGCCCGAGCGCGACTGACCGACCCGACCGAAGCCGCTGGCAGTATGGCTGTGGACGCTGCCGTGACGGCACATTTGCAGAACATCGACTTTGTCAAAGGTTTTCTGCCTGCCGAAACGGCAACGGCATTCAATATTCCCCACGACATTACGGCACGGCTGAAGGCATCCATGTTGCAGGACGTCATTTCTGCCGATTTGCAAACGGACATTGCCGGTCGCAACACCATGAACCTGAAAGGCACATACGCCACATCCGACGATGCCTATTCCGTCAACGTGGAGTTGAACGGCTTGCACGTCAACGACTTTGTGCCATTGGACGAACCGCTGAACATCACTGCCGACATCAGCGCGAAGGGACGCGGATTTGATTTCGTTCAACCCTCCACCCACACTACTGCCGACATCAGCATTGCCCAAGCCAACTATGGCGATATTGATGCCAGCAACGCTACAGCCCACATCGAACTGACCAAAGGGCAACTTTCCTGCAACGTGGATTGCGACAACCCGCTGCTGCAAACCAATTTCCGACTGAACGGCGAAATGACCGACCGCCAAATTGCCGGAACGTTGAACATCGACCTCCCATACGCCAATCTGACCGCCATGGGACTCGTCGAAGATTCGCTGACAATCGAAAGCCACGGCAGCATTGCCCTATTTTCGGACTATGGCAACAATTTCAGGGTGGATGCCGATATTCACCGCCTTCGACTCGGACTGCAAGGCGAACATATCGAAACCGATGCCTTCAAACTCTTTGCTGAAACCACACCCGACACGACCCTTGCCTCGCTGTCGACCGGCGACCTCATGTTCCGTTTCCGGTCTCCGGAAAACTTGTTCGGGCTGTTGGCGCATGCCGAACGCCTGACGCAACACGCCGTTGCACAATTCAAAGAACGTGCACTCGACATCAACATTCTCAAGGCCGACCTTCCCGACATCCAACTCGACGCGCGTGCCGGTACAGCCAATCCGGTGTCGCAACTGTTGGCATTGCAAGGCATCTCGTTCAGCCGGATGCAGGCACATGTCGCCACCAATCCGCAGTTGGGTATCGACGCCAGTGCATCCATCTATCATGTCAAGAGCGACAGCCTTGCCATCGATTCGGTGCAATTCACGTTCGGGCAAGATTCGACATACTTTGCCTACCGCCTCGAGGCAGGTTGGCCTCAGCAGCCGTCGCTCCCCGCCATGGACGTCACGACACAAGGGCACATCTATCCTTCCACGACGGAAGCCACGTTGCGCATCATTGCCAGTACGCCCGACCGCTGGCAGAAATTGCTCGACATCGACACCCGATTTGCCATTGCTGACTCCATGCTGAACATGGCCGTTACGTCACCCGAACCTATCATTGCCTACAAGCGATTTGCAGTAAATGCTGACAACTACGTCAGGTTGGGAAAGAAAAACAAGATGTACGCCGATTTGACCCTGACCGAGCAACAAACGAATGTCAGCATCGACTTGCAAGCCCATCCCGATGCCACGCTGTTGCAAGACGTTCACGCCAAGATTAAAAATTTGGATTTGAGCGACCTGTCGGACAATCTCTCCATGCTGCCCCGATTGGACGGAACATTCAACGCTGTCGCGAATTTTCAGCAGAATTACAGCCACGAATTTTGGGTAAAAGGCAACACCGACGTCGCTGATTTTTCGTATGAAGATACCAACATTGGCAATCTTGCAGTGAAATTCGATTACGAGCCTATGGCTGATTCACTCCAACATGTCAATGCCGTATTGAGCCGCAATGCCGAGCAAGTGGCAACGCTGTCAGGCACATACAACAGCGATGCCGGCGGCTATCTCAATGCTGATGCCGACTTGACGCACTTGCCGCTGTCGCTGGCAACACCATTTATCCCCGACCAAATCGTCGCGTTCGACGGCGCTATCGAAGGGCATCTCAACGTAGCAGGTTCGTTAGACAAACTGCTTGTCAATGGTGAACTGCGTCCCGACAGCATGACCATGACGTCCGATGCCTATTCGCTCAATCTGCGATTTGCCAACGAACCATTTACTATCACCAACAGCAACCTGCAGTTCAATCGTTACAAGATTTACAGCACCAACGATACACCGCTGACAATCAACGGAAACATAGACTTTGCCGACTTCAAGGACATTCACATCTTCCTCGGTCTGCGTGCCACCAACTTCCCGCTCATCGATGCCCCACGCACACGCAAGTCTATCGTGTTTGGAAAGATGAATGGTGACCTCTTCATGCAAATCGTCGGCAACAGCAAAGACATCCGTATGCGCGGCATGGTGCGCATTCTCAACAGCACCGACCTCACTTACGTCATGACCGACACGCCGCTCTCCATTGACTACCGCCTCGACGACATCGTGACGTTTGTCGACTTCTCCGCTCCTGTCGAACTCGACGAAGAACGCGAAATCAAGACCTTCCTCGGCACCGACATGCAAGTCACCCTCGAGGTGGAAGACGGCGCCCACTTCCATTGCGAATTCTCTGCCGACCGACAGAGTTACGTCAATGTACAAGGCGGCGGTTCCATTGCCATGAACTACACGCCCGAAGGCGTCCTTACGATGCAAGGGCGTTACACCGTCAATGAAGGCGAAATGAAATACTCCCTGCCCGTCATTCCGCTCAAGAACTTCACCATCGCCAACGGCAGTTACATTGAATTTACCGGCGAACCCGCCAATCCGACGCTCAATTTTGCTGCGACCGAAGAAACGAAGGCCACCGTTTCCGACGCAGGAGGCAGCAGCCGTTCCGTCACCTTCGAAACCGGACTGAAAGTCACCGGAACGCTTGAAGAGATGCAACTCGAGTTCACTATCGATGCACCCGAAGACATGGCGGTGAAGAACGAACTCGCCGGAATGTCGAGCGAAGAGAAGAACAAACTTGCCGTCGGATTGCTCTGTACGGGAATGTACCTCTCCGGCAGCAATTCCACAGGCTTCAGCGCGAACAACGCCCTCAACAACTTCCTGCAAAACGAAATCAACAACATTGCCGGACAGGCACTCGCCACCACCGTCGACGTCAATGTCGGTATGGAACAGAGTACGCGCGACGACGGTACCACCCGCACGGACTATTCGTTCAAGTTCTCCAAGCGATTCTTCTCCAATCGCCTCAACGTCATCATCGGTGGAAAAGTCAATGCCGACGGCAATACGCAAGAAAACGAGGCCGGTGCCTACATCGACAACGTATCGCTGGAATATCGTCTTGACAACGGCGGTACACGTTACGTGCGCCTCTACCACGAAAAGAACTACGACAACCTCGTCGAAGGCGAACTCATCGAAAACGGAGCCAGCCTCGTGTTGCGCAAGAAATTAGATAAACTTTCCGACCTCTTCCTGTGGTTGAGGAGGAAAGACGACACTCCGTCCGTCCCTTCGCCATCATCCACGAAAACAAACGATAAATGACAGAACATCATACATATATAAAGAAACTGCCGACATGGGCAAGACACACGATGTGGCTGCTCCTGCTGCTTGTCGTCGTCGGTTGTTCCACCACTTCCAATCTGCCCGAAGGCGACATCCTCTACACCGGCATCAAGGCGACCGCCATTCATGACAAAAAAAATACCTACGAAGAAAGCGTCGCCCTCACCGAAGTGGAAGCCGCGCTCGCTTATGCGCCGAACAACTCGTTCATGGGCAGTTCGTCCATCCGCACACCACTGCCCATTGGTCTGTGGATTCACAACAGCATGATTAACAAGGAACATTCAAAGTTCGGGCAATGGATGCTCAACACCTTCGGCAGCAATCCCATTACCATACAAGCCGTCAATCCCGCCACGCGCACCAAAGTTGCGTCCAATACTCTGCAAAACTACGGCTATTTCAATGGTTATGTGGATTACGAACTCATTGACCAACGCAATCCCCGAAAGCAGAAAATCAAGTACGACATCTATCTTGGTGAACCCTATCACTACGATTCTATCCAATACAATTTCCGCGGACACCAACGTCGCATCATCGACGAAAATGCGCAGCAAAGTTACCTGCGCACCGGAGGGCAATTCAGCGTGCCCGACCTCCAAATGGAGAAGGAACGCCTTACCACTGATTTCCGCAATAACGGCTACTATTATTATCGTTCCGATTACATCCGTTATTTTGCCGACTCCGTCCATGCGCCGCAGAAAGTATGGCTGCGCATCATGCCCGACATCGACATGCCCGACCGCGCCAACCACCAGTGGCACATCGGCAACATCAGCACCTTCGTCCGCAAGAACCGCACATCGGGTGCGGCTGCCGCACGACGCACACCCGCAACACCCGCCGACAGCACCCGCAATGCCACGACAACGCCACAGCAACGCACGCAAGGTGCATCTCGCGCTCCCCTTTTCCATTACGATGATACGTTGCAACTTGGCCTTTATCGCACGTATGCCTACGAAGGTGAAAAACCGCCCGTCCGCCATAACATTCTCTTCAAGAATTTCCGCATCCGTCATGGGCAGTTGTTCCGACAAGACAACGTCGACCAAACCATTACCAACTTGTCGGGGATGCAAGTGTTTTCGAAAGTGCAGTTCACGTTCACTCCACGCGATTCCACACTCTACTGCGATACGCTCGACGTCCGTGTAGACGCCACGATGGACAAACTTATCGACAGCGAATTCAATTTCAGTTTCACCCAGAAAAGCAATTCGCAGATTGGGCCCAACGCCAGTGTACGCCTCTCCAAGCGCAATGCTTTCGGACACGGCGAAACATTCTCCGTCGGGCTCAAGGGGTCTTATGAATGGCAAGTCGGCAATCAAGTCAACAACGCCGGTTCACGCCCCGATTCGTGGGAAGCCGGTGTCGATGCCTCACTCTCTTATCCGTGGATTGTGTTTCCGGGACTCTACAACCACCATTTCACCTATTCCGCATCGAGCATATTCCACCTCAGCATCGACAATCTCAATCGGGCAGGCTACTATCGTTTGGTTTCCTTCGGAACCGATGCCACCTATTATCTGCAGACGAGCCGTCGGGTCACTCACCAAATCACACCGCTGACGCTCACCTACAATCATCTCATTGACACGTCTGCGCGTTTCGACTCCATTACTGCCCACAATTCGGCACTCTATGCCTCCATGCGCGACCAGTTCATTCCCGCCATGCAGTATGTCTACACCTACGACAACTCCGCCACCACCCATGGTCGCATGGCTACCCGATTGGTCGTTACAGCCAAAGAGGCCGGCAACCTGTTGAGTACAGCCAATGCCATTCTCGGGCATTCGTGGCATCAAACCGACAAGAAATTGCTCGGAACGCCCTATTCGCAATTCTTCAAAATCAACGTCGAATTGGTCAATAAGTTCAAAGTATTCGACAAAAGCGAACTCGCCACCCGCGTGCAAGTCGGTTCCATTTTCACCTATGCCAACTCCCGCTTTGCACCCTACAGCGAACTCTTCTTCGTGGGCGGAGCCAACTCCATTCGCGCCTTCGGTGCACGCACCATCGGCCCCGGACGTTATTACGACCGCACCGGTCGTGGCACTTATCTCGACCAAGCCGGCGATTTCAAGGTAGAAGCCAATGCAGAATATCGTTTCAACCTTGTCAGCAACCTCAACGCCGCCTTTTTCATCGATGCGGGCAACGTATGGACACTCCGCGACGACCACGCTCATCCGCAAGGCAAAATTGGCAGCACAGGGTTGATTGAATCCATTGCTCTCGGCACAGGTTTTGGCTTCCGCTACGACCTCGAATTTCTCGTGCTGCGCCTCGACCTCGGCATTGGCATCCATGCTCCCTACGACACCGGAAAGAGCGGCTACTACAACATTCCCAAATTCACCGACGGATTAGGTTTTCACTTCGCCGTCGGCTATCCCTTCTAACCGCTATGGCAAAACAAAAGACAGCATACGTGTGCAGCAGTTGTGGCTACGATTCGCCAAAATGGATTGGCAAATGCCCTGCCTGCGGCGAATGGAACACATTTAAGGAAGTGAAATTGGGCACCGCCCGCAGCCACTCTGCACCATCGACGCGCCCGCTCTCCACCGACGCATCGGGTGCTCCACTGCTCACGATGAGCCAAATCCCAACCGCCGATGACCCACGCATCAATCTGCTCGACGACGAACTTAACCGCGTGCTCGGTGGCGGACTCGTTGTCGGTTCGCTCACTTTGCTTGGCGGTGAACCCGGTATCGGAAAATCCACCCTCATTCTGCAAACCGTCCTCCGTCTGCACGGACATCGCGTACTCTACGTCAGCGGTGAGGAAAGCGCCCACCAACTCAAACTGCGTGCCGACCGCATCGAGTCGGCAGCCACGCAAGCCGAAGTGCTCGTTGCCTGTGAATCGATGATTGAACGCATTTTCCAACACATTGAAACGGCGCATCCCGACCTCGTCGTCATCGACTCTATCCAGACCATCGCCACCGAAACCGTCGAATCTTCGCCGGGCAGCATCACTCAAATCCGCGAATGTTCCGCCCTGTTGCTCAAATTTGCCAAGGAAACCAATACCCCCGTCATCCTCATCGGCCACATCACGAAAGACGGTAGCATCGCCGGTCCCAAAATCCTCGAACACATGGTCGACACCGTCCTGCAGTTCGAAGGCGACCAGCACTATCTCTACCGCATCGTCCGTGCTATCAAGAACCGCTTTGGCAGCACCGCCGAACTCGGCATCTACGAAATGCAGTCCACCGGTCTGCGTCCCGTCAGCAATCCCTCCGAACTGCTCCTTTCCGACACCGCAGCCAACGACGGACTCAGCGGCGTAGCCATTGCCTGCGCCATTGAAGGCGTGCGTCCGCTCCTCATCGAAACCCAAGCCCTCGTTTCCACCGCTGCCTACGGCACTCCGCAACGTTCCGCCACCGGTTTCGATATGCGTCGCCTCAATATGTTGCTGGCCGTCCTCGAAAAGCGCGTCGGTTTCAAACTTGCCCAAAAAGACGTTTATCTCAACATCGCCGGCGGCATCCGCGTCAGCGACCCTGCCACCGACCTCAGCGTCATCACCGCAGTCCTCTCGTCCAACGTCGACACCGCCGTCGACCGCACCACCTGCCTCTGCGGTGAAGTCGGTCTCAGTGGCGAAATCCGCCCCGTTAGCCGCATTCTGCAACGCATCAGTGAAGCCGAACGCCTCGGTTTTCAACGCATCATCATTCCCCATGCCAACATGAGCGGCCTCTCCACCTCTCAATTCCACATCGAAGTCCGCCCCGTCCGCAAAGTCGAGGAAGCCCTCCGCGAACTCTTCGGATGAACCACCATTTTGTCAAGATATGGTGGTAAGGACTATTTGTTCATGAAGATTTGGCGAGAGTAATTTGAAACAGCAAGCCTGCATCGGTTCGTCACTCGATGCAGGCTTGTTTTCATTTGTCGTTCGTCGTCGAACGTCTGTTTATTTTCCGAAAGGTACGTTGATACCGAGGCTGATTTGTGCACGTCCCGAGAGGGGAAGACCTTGCTTTGCCAACTTGCCGAGGGTGTGG
>JAFLUS010000063.1 GCA_022508685.1 Prevotellaceae bacterium
TTTCTGTCGCTCGGCAGAAGAAAACTGAAAAAAGTATTTTTTTCGTTTTGCTCTGCGCTCGCTTATTCGTAACTTTGCAGCGATGAAAGTAACTGACAGAAACGGGCAGACGATACGGATGACGAGTGCGACGGTGGCTACCGTCGGATTCTTCGACGGCGTGCATCGGGGCCACCTGTACCTGATTCGGCAGGTGGCGGAGGAGGCTCGCAGACGCGGATTGGCATCGTTGCTCGTGACGTTTCCGCAGCATCCGGCACAGGTGTTGCGTCCCGATGCGGCAAAACCGCTGCTGACGACGGCTGACGAGAAGCGCGAACGGCTGGCGATGAGCGGTGCCGACTATGTGGCGATGCTGCCTTTCACGGCGGAATTGGCACGATTGTCGGCACGTGAATTCATGGCGGATGTCTTGCTGCAGCAACTCCATGTGCAGGTGTTGCTCGTGGGGTACGACCATCGTTTCGGGCGTAACCGTTCGGAAGGTTTTGACGACTATGTGCGCATCGGTCGCGAACTCGGCATCGAAGTGAAGGCGGCTGATGCCTTGTTGCTGTCGTCGTCGGCAGTGTCGTCGTCGCTCGTGCGCAGCCATTTGCTCGCCGGCGATGTGGAGAAGGCGAACGAGTGGCTTGGTTACGATTATTTTTTGGATGGCCATGTGGTCGATGGTTTCCACGTGGGGCGCACTATCGGTTATCCGACGGCGAATGTGCAACCCGACTGCGCTGCCAAATTGGTGCCGCACGACGGGGCGTATGCCGTGCGGGTGACGTTGGCGGATGGCAGCGAGGTGCTCGGGATGCTGAACATCGGTTGCCGCCCGACGTTGGACAACGGGACGGCGCGGAGCATTGAGGTGCATTTGTTGGATTTTCATGCCGACCTCTATGCGCAGCGCATCCGTGTGCATTTCTTGCGATTTTTGCGCCCCGAACAGCGGTTTGCTTCCGTCGAGGCGTTGCGGCAGCAGTTGGAAGCCGACGAGCGTGCGGTGAGAGCGATGGGAGGGTGCGGACAATGAGCCGTTGGCGCTACTGGCTGTCGCTTCCGGCGCGACGTTGGCATCGACGCGGTTTCGGCGTGCAGTCGCCGTGGGCGTTTGAACTGGTGACTTCCGTGCTGTTCAGCAACGACCGCTATTATGCTTTCGACGAACTCGGCGGAACGGCTGCCGACGAGCAGTTGTTTCGCGTGGTGCGTTGGGTGCATCCGCGTGCGGTGATGCTCGAAGGCGTGAGCGAAACGGGGCGTGCCTATGTGCGTGCAGCACAGGCAGATATAGAAATGTTGGCGTGGGATGAGGCGCAGATTGCCAACGATGTGTTTGTGGTGGTGGATGATATTCGCGGTGCCAACAGCGTGGTGTGGAAAGCGGTGTTGGCACACGTTCGCACGACGTCGGCATTCGACATGGGCAGACGTGGCATTGCCTTTTTCGACCCATGCCGCCAACGGCAGACGTATCTGCTTTAGTGAAACAGATATTTGTATTGCTGCACGAGGTTTTTCACGGCGTCGTTCACGTAGACGACGGCACGTAGCAGACGTGGAAAACGATAGTGCTCGCGGTCGGCACGCCAGTGTTCCACGTAGTTATAGCGTGAAAACTGGAATTTCTTGTGCTGTGCCACACGGTCGTAGATGGTGGGGCACTCGGTGCGCACGCGTTCGTCGAGTGCGAGCATGTCGTCGTTGGGCAGTCCGCCGTACATGACGCCATATTTCAGCACGTTGCCTTCGTTGAGAATGATTTGCCGTTCCATTACGGCATAGATGTCCTTGTCGGTCGTCGCTTTCAATTCCTTCAGGCGGTCGAGTTTGAAGTGGGCAAGTTGCAGAAAGTGGCTGGCGTTGCGGCGCATGACTTTCACGTCCATCGATTGGTTGTCGCGTCCCGTGCGGTACTGGTAGATGATGAGCGGAATGCGCACGACGCTCTTGACGGCAGCCAATGGGGTGAAGCGCCACACGTCGTCGGTGTAGAGAATGCCTTCGGGTTGGACATATCGGATGTCGCGCAACAGTTGAGTGCGATAGGAAATGGCGTGCATCATGACACCGGGAAATGCCTGTCGACGGCAGAGTTCGTCGAGCGGGAACAGGCGGTTGGGTTCCAACCGCTGACGGCGAGGACGATAGGGCTTTCCCTTGAGCGTGACTTTGGTGTAGTCGGTTACGACGAGGTCGGCATCGGTCTGCTGCAAGGCATCGAGATAGTCGTCGAGGTTGGCGGTGTCGAACATGTCGTCGGCATCGAGGATTTTCACGTATCGTCCCGTCGCGATTTTCAGTCCGCTGTTCACGCATGAACCATAGTGTCCGTTCTGCTTGTCGATGACACGGAACGTGTCGGGGTGCTTTGTCGCAAATTCATGTGCAATGGCTGAACTGCCGTCGGTGCTGCCGTCGTTCACGACAATGACTTCGAGCAATGCGCTGTTGCGCCTGACGAGCAGCGACGTGAGGCAAGCGGGCAGCAATGCCTCCATGTTGTAGGTCGGGATGATGATGGAAAGTTGCTTCATTCCTCTGTTGCATATTGGTCTAATCCGAGGAGGGCGCGAGTGCGTCCTTCGCGCACGACGGCATAAGTAAATTCGCGATTGCGCGTCCGCGTGTTCGTCTGGTTGTCGGGGTGCGGATGCCATAGGTGGACGCAGGTTGCCATGCCTTTGGCGTTCTTGCGTTGGATGCCGAGATTGAACAGGCGTGCCACGAGTTCGGTGTCTTCGCTTCCCCAACCGACGATGTTCTCTTCAAAACCATTGACGGCGTAGAGGTCGGATTTCCAGAATGCCATGTTGCAACCGCGAATCTTGCGTCGGCCGTTTTCGCCTTTGGCAATATGGTGCCACCACGGCAAGCGGATGAGGGTCAGCGGACGCAGCAGACCGGGAGTGAAGGCGGAAAATCGCGGGTCGTGCGTGTGCATTCGTCGTTCGGTGGCAGCCCGCGTGAGTCGTGCCCGACCGCCATTGACGAATGTACCCGGTTCGCGCAACAGTTGGTGGTCGCGAACGAACGAGCGCGAAATGGCGATGTCGCCGTCGATGAAGATGATGTAGTCGCCCTTGGCACGATGAATGGCCATGTTGCGCGACTTGGCAAGGCGGAACCCCTCGTCGGGAATCCACGAATGGATGAGCGGCACGGGGAAGCGCTGGCGGTAGCGGTCGATGAGTTCGCGTGTCTCCTCCGTCGACCCGTCGTCGGCAATAATGACTTCGGTCGGCAGCAATTTCTGGCGCAAGATGCTTCGCAGCACGACTTCCAGATAGTCAGGCTTGTTGTAGGTGGTCACGACAAGTGTGATGTCGGGTGCGATATGCGGTTTGCGAATAGCCATCTATAGCAGTTTGTGAGTTTCACATACGATTCAGCCACAAAGGTACAGAATTTTTTGTAAATGTGACGAAGAATTCATATTTTTGCACAAATATTGCAACGAAAATGCAGCCTTTTTGCAAGGTTGACACACTTGTGTTACATGATTGAGACATCAAAAAGCACCATGCCATTGCCACCCGATTTTCTGAACGAAGAAGTGCGGCTCGACTATCGCGTCAGTCGTGACATGAAGGAAGTGTGGGCAGTCTGCATCGATATGGCAGAACGATTGATAGACGTGTGTCAGCGGAACGGGCTGCAATGCTGGATGGACAGCGGCACGTTGCTCGGTGCAGTCCGTCACGGCGGGTTCATCCCATGGGACGACGACATCGACTTTGTCATGCTCCGCAAGGATTACGACAAGTTGGTGCAGATTGCCGACAAGGAATTTTCGTCGCCTTACTTTTTCCAGACGACCTACAGCGACAACGATTACTACTGCGGTCATGCCCAACTTCGCCGAGTGGACACGGCATCGCTGAGTCCGTCGGAATTGAACCGCACATCGTGCCGAGGCATCTTCATCGACATTTTCGTGCTCGACGGCTTCATCGAAAATGCCGCCCTGCGTTTTCTGCACCGCACGACGACGATGGTGCTGAAGAAAACCATTCGGGCGTATCTGCAACCATTGCGCGAGACCAAATCCGTTGGCAAAAAACTGTTGGGTGTCTTCTCCAAAGGACTCTATGCGCTGATACCCTACCGCAAGGCGTTTGCACTCTACGAACACCTGTTCCGCATGATTGATGCCGACACGCATCGTCGCGTATCTGTCGTGTCGTACAAATACAGCACACGCCGCCGCGTCCGCCTGCGCAGCAGTTACACGCAGATGGTGTGGATGCCGTTTGAAGGACTTTCGTTCCCTGCCCCCAACGACACCGACGATGCCCTCCGCTGCTATTTCGGAGCAGACTACATGACGCCACGCAGACTATCCAGCCGGCATGGACAGAAGTACATGGATGCACGGACGGACTACGTGACGGCTGCCGAAATGCTGAAAGCGCACCCCGAACGCTATCAGCAGCAGTTGGATAAACTATACACTTAAATCCCTCATACACAGCATATATTACAAATGACGGCAACCACTGCAAAATTCGTCAAGATAACTCCATATCGTCCCGGACTGGGCAGCATCTTCTATCGGCAGACGCCCGATGGCTGTCGGCGTGCTGCCGACGGACTGCCGACCACGTCGTTCCTCTCGCGCGACGGCCGCTATTGTTTCTACATGGGCGACACGGATGTGGAGAACCCCGATTTCTGGGTGGTGCAGAGCAAGGGATTGCGAACGGCACAAACGTGTCGCGTGGCTCGCGAAAACACCATTTTGCTGACGACCGAACCTCACTCCGTGCTCGTCTATCCCGACCGCTATACGCACCAATTCGGTGTGGTCTGCACCAGTCAGGAGCAGTTGCACCATCCGCACCGCATGCTGATGCAGCCCGTTCTGCCGTGGTTCGTGGGCTTTGAACGCATCGGCAATGGCTATCGCATCACGCAAGACTACGCGTCGCTGCACACGTCGGCAACGCCCGCGAAAACCAAACTGCTCTCCGTCATCACCAGCGACAAAGCCTTCACACGCGGACACGTCGACCGCATCCGCTTTGTCCGGAAGTTGCAAGACCACTATGGCGACCGCATCGACATTTTTGGCAAAGGCTATCGCGATTTCAACGACAAATGGGACGTTGTTGCGCCTTACAAATACCAAATCGTGATTGAAAACTCTGCAGAACCACACTACTGGACGGAGAAACTGGGCGATTGTTTCTTGGCGGAAACCTTTCCGTTCTATCACGGCGGCCGCTGCGCCATGACGGATTTTCCTGCAAATGCCCTGCAACCTATCGACATCCATGATGCCGACGCAGCCATTGCCACCATTGATGCTGCCATTGCTGCCCACCGCTACGAACAGGCGAAGGACGACCTGCACGAAGCACAGCGGCTGATGCTCGACCGCTACAATATGTTCGACACGATTGCCGCCATTTGCGACACGCTGAACCCCGACGCACCCAAAGACGAAGTGACCCTACAGCCGTGCCGCTCTACCGATGCGTGGCTCAACACATGGCGCTACGCCGTGGTGCGCAACTATTACAAATGGAGTTTGAAACTCATGGGAGGAGGATTGAAAAAATGAAGATGCAACTGCACGACCGATATGCCGGCGATGCTGCCATGCAGACCTTCGTCCGCACCTTGCCCGATGCGTTCGACCAAACGGGCGAGGTATTGTATGCGAAACGCAACACCATTCGTCGCATGACGGTCGGGGCGACGGCCGTCGTCGTCAAGCGCTTCAAGCGACCCCACCTTGCACAGGCACTCTATTACTCTACTTTCGGACGCAGCAAGGCACGTCGTGCATTTCTGTTTGGGCAAGAATTGCTGCGTCGCGGTATCGACACGCCCACACCCATTGCGTTCGTCGAAACCAAATGCTGTGGCATCTTGCGGCAATCCTATTATATCTGTGGGGAAGACAACAATTTGCCCATCCGCACCTTGCTCCATCGTCCCGAAGGTTTCGACCGTCCGCTCGCTCGGGCGTTTGCGCAGTTTGCCGCCACGCTCCACGGCAAAGGTGTGCTGCACGGCGACCTCAATTCCACCAACACGCTCTATCGGCAGTGCGACGACGGCACTTACGCCTTCTCGGTCATCGACATCAACCGCATGAAATTCTATCCCGCCGACACGTTGCCGCCACTCGACGAGTGCCTCGAAAACCTCACGCGCTTCACGGGCGACATGCAGTTGTTCGGCATCGTTGCCTATTTCTATGCCGACACCATGGCGCAACGCTTCGGCATCGACCGCCAGACCCTCATCGACAAAGCCGTTGCGACGAAGATGCGCCACGACGAACGTTGGCGCAAACGCAAATCCTTTCTGAAAAAGTTGAAACGGAAGTCCGCATCGAAATCCCCTACACAGCCTCAACAATGAACTACTACATCAAGATATTCAGCAACAAACCCAAGGAAGACATCAACGACATCGTTGAACGGATGGGGTATCGCAACCTTGCGCCCAACTGCACACGGAATGCCGGCTGGGCACATTTTGCAGTGAAACTCGGCGCACTCTTCGGCATCCTTTGGCGGATGCGGCGAGGCGACATCCTGCTGATTCAATACCCGATGAAGAAGTTTGTCACACCCGCAATCCTTTGCGCCCACCTCAAACGCGCACGCGTGGTCGTGCTGATACACGACCTCGGCTGTTTCCGCCGAAAGAAACTGACGGTGGAACACGAGATGCGCCGCATGAATCGTGCCGACTACATCATCGCCCACAATCCCAGCATGCAGGCGTTTATGCAGAAGAACGGCTGCACGACACCGATTGCCACACTCGGCATTTTCGACTACCTGTCGCCCTCCACACCCTCCACCTACGCCACGCCTCACCGCCCGTGGCGCGTGCTCTATGCCGGTGGACTTGGTTATTGGCGCAATCCCTTCCTCTACGAACTGGATGCGCACATCGATGGTTGGCAATTGGAACTCTACGGCAAGCAGTTCGATGCCGAACGTGCCGTCGGCTGGCAGCACATTCATTTCAATGGGCAACTGCCGCCCGACGAACTCATCGCATCGGCAGAAGGCGACTTCGGACTTGTGTGGGATGGTGGTTCGCTCGACGAATGCAACGGCGATTGGGGCGAATACCTGCGCGTGAACAATCCCCACAAGACATCGTTCTACCTACGTGCGCGCGTACCTATTATTATATGGCGTCACGCCGCACTCGCCCCCTTCATCCTCGAACATGGCGTCGGCATTGCCGTCGACAAACTGACCGACATCAACACCGAACTGGCGCACATGACGCCTGAAACCTATGCGCAAATGCGAGAAAATGCCCGTCGGCTTGGCGACCAACTCGATGCCGGACATTTCACGCAAACCGCACTCACCCTTGCCGAGCAATCCCTCTCGGCAACGACAAAGCAACTACACTGAATATGAAACGAATACTGACCGTAGGCGTTTACGACCTCCTCCACGTCGGACACGTAGAACTTTTCCGCAAGGCACGTGCATTGGGCGACCACCTCACCGTCGCCGTGCAGGCATCCGACGTCGTCACCGCCTTCAAACCCGATGCCCATTTGGTCTACACCACCGAAGAACGCTGCTATATGGTGCGTGCCATTCGCTATGTCGACGAAGTCGTCGTCTATCGCGACGTGCGCGACATCGTCAAGGAAGTCCCCTTCGACGTCTTTGCCAAAGGCCCCGACCAACAGCACGCCGGATTTCAAGCCGCCGTGGAATGGTGCGAGCAGAACGGACGCGAAGTCGTCACCCTCCCACGCACCGAAGGCATCTCTTCGTCGGAACTGAAACAACTCATCCGCAACATCTGACGCCTATGTCTACCGCCTACGACATCCGTCCGCTGCAACTCCATCTGCAACGCAATCTGGTCGACATCGACCGCGCATTCACTGCAGCCGGACTGCGCTATTTCCTCGTCTCCGGCACGATGCTCGGCGCCGTCCGCCACAGCGGGTTCATTCCGTGGGACGACGACGTCGACATAGCCCTTCCGCGTGCCGACTACGAACGGCTGCTGCGCGAATGGCGCACACTATTGCCCACACATTTGGAATTCATTTCCGCCGAACAGGATGCCCACTATCCGCTCCCTTACGGCAAAATTCAAGACGCCCGCACGACGGTTGTCGAAAAATCCTACCGCCATTATCTGGGTGGCGCCTACATCGACATCTTCCCTTTAGACGGCGTCCCTGACCATCGCCTTGCCCGTTGGTGGCACTTCACCCGCTACCTCTTTTGGTACAAGGTGCTCTATTTCCGTTTTCGCGACCCTTACAAGCATGGTCGCGGCATCAGCAGTTGGTTGCCACGCGCCGTGCAAGCCCTTTTTTCGCGCGAATCCGTGCATCGCCACTTGCGCCGCATCCTCATGGAACGCGATTACGACACCTCGCCCCTCATCTCCGAACACTACAACCGCCAGCGTCGCTACTTTCCGCGCGAAGTGTTCGGACAACCCACCCCCATTGCCTACGAAGGTGCAATGCTCTCAGGGGTCGCCTGTCCCCACGATTATTTGCTTGAAGAATACGGCGATTACATGACGCTTCCACCCATTGAGAAACGTCATCAGCACCATTTCTATTATCTCAACCTCTCGCTTCCCTACCGCGACTTCGCCCCCACCTATCATCGTTGGCTGAATGGCGAAATCGCCGACCTGCACAAAACGTGACATGCCATAAATAATGAACGACAGCCTGTATTCCGCAAAGGTGGGAATACAGGCTGTCGGTTTGTATGTCGGGAAGTGCGCGTCAGCCGACTTGGCTG
>JAFLUS010000064.1 GCA_022508685.1 Prevotellaceae bacterium
CCAAGCGGTCGATGGCGGTGCGGAGGACGCGGCGGAGGTGGTCTTTGAATTCGGCGCCACGCACGATTTCGATGTCGCTCATCAGACCCAAGACGAAGCGTTCGAGGCCTTGATAACTGCAGACATTGACGGTGAAGAGGCGGTGGATGCCGTCGCTGTCGATGGCCATTTGCACGTCTTTGACGCCGAACTCTTCCATGAGGATGCGCGATGCCAAGAGGCCGAGGCGGAGGGTGACGCGATGGGTGGTTTCGCCCGAAAATCCGAAGATGTCGGTGTAGTAGTTGACGTGGCGCGAAACGGCTGTCCAGTGGTCGGGAAGGAGGGTGACGGTGCCGCCGATGCGGGCTATCTTGAAGGTCTTGCACATGTCGGAACTCTCTTCGTAGCAACGCACGTCGCCGGTGCCGGGGAGCAGACGGAAGGGTTCGACGCAGCGGTCGGAGGAGGTGCGTCCGTGGGGCGAGGAATAGTTGGGAAGGATGACTTTGCGGCGTTCGCCGATGGCGCGTTGGATGAGTTCGGTGTTTTCGGTAACTTGCCGGTCTATCTTCGCGCCGTTTGCCGAAAATTCTACGCCGTACATGCTTCGCAGTTTTTGCCGCAGCCGATTGACGGCGGGGCTGTTCCCGTCGGCTTCGGAGAGCAGTTGTGCCAGTGTTTCGAGGTCGCTGCCGGAGAGGCGCATCCGCCCGGAAAGGTTGTGGAAGAATGGGGAGGAGAGGGCGATGCTGTAGATGCCGCGATGCTCCATGACGTCGAAACCGGAGAGGCGGAAGAAGTCGATGTAGCGGTAGACGGAACGGCGCGACAATCCGATGCGTTCGCAGAGTTGCTGTGTGGTGAGCGAAGTGTTGTCGATGAGCAGTTCCAACAGGCGGAGTTGGCGTCCGAATTTGTCGAGTTCCATGGGAGCAGAGGGCTGTGTCAGTTTCCGAAGTCGATGGATAATTGTGTGTCGCCGAGCAGGTTGAACGAAAGGCGGTGGTAGGGTGTCGTGCCATGCATGGCGATGGCGCTGCGGTGCTCGCGGGTGGGATAGCCTGCGTTGCGGTTCCACCCGTAGTGGGGATATTCGTCGTGCAGACGGCACATGTAGTCGTCGCGCCATGTTTTTGCGAGAATGGAGGCTGCGGCGATGGAGAGATATTTTCCGTCGCCTTTCACGATGCAGGTGTGGGGCAAGGGACTGGCGGTGGCGGAAGACGAAGCGGAGGGGTCGACGTAGGGATAGAAGCGATTGCCGTCGACGATGACGGCTTGCGGACGGACGGCGAGGGCATCGAGCGCGCGGTGCATGGCGGTGATGCTGGCGCGAAGGATGTTCATTTCGTCAATTTCCTTCGGCGTGACGACTCCGATTGCCCATGCAATGGCATCGCGTTCGATTTCGGTGCGGAGGGCATAGCGCTGGTGTGCCGTCAGTTTCTTGGAGTCGTTCAGACGCGGATTTTCGTAGTCGGGCGGCAGGATGACGGCTGCGGCATAGACGCTGCCTGCCAAGCAACCTCTGCCGGCTTCGTCGCAGCCGGCTTCGACAAGGTTTTCGTAGTAATGAGGAAGGAGCATCGGTGTCGGGCGATTTGGAGGGTGCGGAGCATCAGCGTTTCTTCGACTTCCGCTGTGCGTTCTTGTTCACCTGTTTCTTTTCGCGGTCGGGCTTCTGCTTGGTGATTTTCAGCGGTTTCTGTTCATAGACGGGGGTGGCGGTGGGGTTCCACGTTTGGGAGATTTCCCATTGTGCCCGCAATTCGAGTGCACCCGGATAGTAGTAGACCGCTTCGGCTTGCCGCTGTTGGTCGTAGTCGCCGGTGCTCCATACGCCATCGCCGTTCGTGTCGTTGAAAAGGCGGAGGTAGTAGGTGCCGGGGTCGACAAAATAGAAGTCGGCACGACCGTTCGACGGCCGCTGTGTCTTGATGACCTTGTCGCTGCCGTTGAGCAACTGCACGACGGCGGTGGTATCCGCATTCTGCAACGTGACAAAGAGGGTGCTGAAGGCGTCGAGGTCTTTCACGCGGAGGGTCTTTTTTCCTCCTTCAAGCCGACGGCCGTAGATGCTGACAACGGCACCTGTGTCGACGAGCAGTTCGTAGGTGCTGCCGGGTTGCCACTCGGCATACAAGCGGTATGCCATGGGGTTGCCGGCGATGCGACGGATGAGGAAATCGCGTTCGTAGGACACGGAATCGATGATTTCAGCAAAATGGAAATGGTCGATGAGGACGGTGTCGATGGGTTCCTTGAACGTGATGTCGAAATTGTGGTCGGGGTTCAACGTCTGCGAACTATATTTCGCTTCGAGGAAGGTTTCGGGCATGGGCGGCACTTCGATGAGTTCGTCGATTTCTTTCGATTTCATGCCTTTGAATTCTTCCTTGTGTTCATTGCGGTAGGTCTTGCGGTAGTCCTTGGCGTAGTTTTCCCATGCTTCTTTCAGCCGTTTCTGCACGCGCTCGTAGGAGATTTTTGACGTAAGGGTGAGGGTGTCGAACTTTTCGACCAACTGCCCGAGCGTGTCGGTGGCATGGAAGCGCAGTGCCATGTGGAGCGTGTCCTGATTGTAGATGAGGGAATCGCGAATCCAGTAGGTGAGGGTGTCGCGTGTGGGGTTGGCATCGATGAAGAAGGCGTCGGTGGCGTCGAAATTGAGGCCTTCGATGTGGGGAAGAGCAGAGTCGGGAGCGGTGAAATAGAAGGAAAACTTCTCCAGTTGAGGACGTTCGCTCTTCAGAAAAGCGCGGTCGCGGTCGCCGGACTGGAAGGCGAGAAGGGCGATGTCGTCGGGAAAGAAATGGGTGTAGGGGATGCTGACGATGGAGTCGTAATGGATAGAGTCGTGCCAAATGGTGTCTTCGCGGATGTCGGGGCGTGCCGACGGAACGAGGATGCGGTGGCTGAACGCCAGCATTTCGCTCTTTTGGCTGTACATGAAGTTCTGGTCTTGGTCTTGAAGGGCGAAGGCACGATAGCGGCCCGGAGCGATGCCCTTGATGACGAAGTGGCCACGGCTGTCGGTGCGGCTGACACGTTCAAAACCGCGGGTGCGGAAGACGGAGTCGGGCAGTTCGGCGGGAGTGGCTACGGAGTCGCCGTCGGCAATGACCGAGTCGGTGGGCATGGCATACAGACCGACGAGGATGCCCTTGATAGGTTCGAGATTGGAAGCATCGAGCACGTAGCCGGACACTTGGAAGGTGTCGACGACGGCTCCTGTAGAGAAAGTGAAGGCATAGTCGCCCAACGGATTTCCCTCGTTGTTGTCGGAAATGGCGTCGGAAAAGTCGATGGTGTAGGTGGTGTTCGGCAGCAGCGAATCTTCAAGGCTGACGGTGATGCGTTTGCCGACGGCGTCAATTTCGGGCTGGTTCATCTGCGGAGGCGAGATGACGACTTTCTCGGCTGCACGCTCCAGACGGACGTTTTCGTCGAATTCCAGCACAATCTTGGTGGCTTTGGAATGTGTCGCACCGAACTTCGGAGTGGTGTGAACGACGCGCGGCGGCGTTTCGTCGTAAGGGCCGCCGTCGGGTGTACCGATGTTGGCACAGGCGTAGAGCACGATGACCAACACGGTGAACAGGGGAAGAAGATGGATTTTTCGCAACATGGAGGGTCGAAAATTCAGGCGTTGAGGCGGATGAGTTCGTCGATATACTCGCGGGAGTTGCTGAGTCGCGGAATTTTGTGCTGACCGCCCAGTTTGCCTTTTGCACGAAGCCAGTCGTCGAACAGCCCTTCGCGTGCTTCGATGATTTCGAGCGGTTGCAACGTAATGTCCTTATAGCGCTTCGCCTCGTAGTCGGAGTTGATGGCTTGGAGCGAACGGTCGAGAATGGCGGCAAACTCGTCGACGGAGGCGGGGCGCTGCACAAACTCTATGACCCATTGGTGGCGGCACTTGGCGTTGGCATCCATGAAAATGGGGGCTGCCGTATATTCCTTCACCTGTGCACCGGTGGCGATGCAGGCCTGCTCGAGTCCTTTCTCGGCGTTGTCGACGATGAGTTCCTCGCCAAAGGCGTTGATGAAATGCTTGGTGCGACCGGTGATGACGAACTTGTAGGGGTTCTTCTGCGTGAACCGCACGGTATCGCCAATCAGATAGCGCCACAATCCGCAGGATGTGCTGATGAGCATGGCGTAGTTGACCCCGGGCTCGACTTCCCACAACGGCACGGCCTTGGCGTCGGGACGACCGAACTGCTCCATCGGGATGAACTCGTAGAAGATGTCGTAGTCCACCATCAGCATGAGTGCCGGGTCGGCAAGGTCGGTCTGGATGCCGAAGAAACCTTCCGACGCATTGTAGGTCTCCATATAGTGCATACGCGGAGAGCGGATGATGCGTCGGTATTGCTCGCGATAAGGGGTGAAGGCTACGCCTCCGTGGAAAAAGACTTCGAGATTGGGCCACACCTCGTCGAGGGTTTCTTTGCCCGACAATTCGAGGACGCGATGAAGCACCGAGAGCATCCACGACGGCACGCCGCTCAAGTTGCGCACGTCCTGCTGCATGGCGATGCGGGCAATGCGGTCGCGCTTCTCTTCGAAATCGGACAACAAGGCGACACTTTTTTCGGGAATGCGGGTCAGGTTCACGGCACGCGGCACATTCTCGATGAGAATGGCGCTGAGGTCGCCCACCAGACTTTTGGGCGTATTCAGGTTGGGCGTGTGGCTGCCGCCCAAGATGAGCGACTTGCCCGATACGTCGGAGAACAGGCGGCTCTCCGGATTGACGGCGAGGTATGCCGACACGCAGTCCGTTCCGCCTAAATAATGGATGCGCTTGAGTCCCTCTTTGCTGACGGGGATGAATTTGCTCTTGTCGTTCGTCGTTCCCGACGACTTGGCAAACCATCTGATTTTTCCCTTCCACAACACGTTCTCTTCGCCTTCGCGCATTCTCTGGATGTAGCCCTTCAGGTCTTCGTAAGTGTTGACGGGCACGTTCCGCACGAAATCGGCGTAGGTGCGAATGTCGTCAAACCCGTGTTCGCGTCCCCACTCCGTATGGCGGGCACGCTGCACCAAATGGGCAAGCACCCTGCGCTGTATCGCTTCGGCATGGTGGGCATATTGCGCAATCGCCTTCTGCCGGCGAGCGAAATATATGTGATTCAGAAACTTCGTTGTGATGTTCATGACTTGACTTTGTTAGCCGTCCTGCGGTTGTTGCGTGCTTCCATCAGCGTATTGACGAATGCCACGTCGCGACGGATGTGGCGATAGGCTTGCCGGGCTGCATTCTGGTGGCTTTCCTTCTTTGAGAAACCTTCTCCCTGTCCGCAATAAATGCCCTCAATCGTCACGCGCGACCCAAATTTGGGTGTGTTGCGGTCGGACAGCATATGTTGTGAGACACATTCAAAGTCGACCTGCAACTGATACTTCTGACACCATTCGATGAGCCTGCTCTTGTAGTTCTCTTCCGTCTTCGCCACTTCGTCGATGCTGACATGGCGGGCAAACACTACGTCGCGCAAGAAGCGCACGCAATAGTCGTAACCACGGTCAAGATAGATGGCGCCGACGAAGGCTTCGAAGGCGTTTCCGCTCATGTAACTGTTGTGAGCCGACGTCATCCGTCCGTCATACAGCACCAGTTTGTCGAGCCCAATCTGTTCGGCAACTTTGTTCAGCGAGTCGCGACGCACCAGTTTGCTGCGCAACGTCGTGAGGAAACCTTCCTGCTTGTTGGCGTAACGGAAGTAGAGGAGGTCTGCCACGACGGCACCCAGCACGGCATCGCCGAGAAATTCCAGCCGCTCATTGTCAATGCGCAAGTTCTGTTTCACCTGCTGCAAATGGCGGCGCACTTTCTTCGACTTCGCACCATCGGCCTGCGCGTTCTTCGTCACTTCCTCCAGTTCCTGCGCATGAACCTTGTGCATGGACTTGTGCATCAGTGCCATGCGATAGAGCGACAGATTGTGGGGCATGAAGCCAAGAATCTTCTTCAATCGTAGATAAGGCTCCTTTTCCTTGTGGAAGAGGAGCCTTATGTTATCGGATAGATTTTGAAACACAAGCAAAAGGATTAGCGGCAGGAGGCAAAGGCCAATGGCTTCCTCTCCTGCCTAAGCGGTTCTTTATTTGTATTTCTTGAAAATCGCACATGCGTTGTGACCGCCGAAGCCGAAGGTATTGCTGAGTGCAGCACGCACTTCGCGCTTCTGTGCAGTGTTGAACGTGAAGTTCAAGTCGTAGTCGATTTCCTCATCCTTGTCCTCAGCATCGTGGTTGATGGTCGGGGGAACGATGTCGTTCTGTACGGAGAGTACGCTAATCATCGCCTCAATGGCTCCGGCAGCACCGAGCAGGTGACCGGTCATCGATTTCGTCGAACTGATGTTGAGTTTGTATGCGTCTGCTCCGAATACTTCCTTGATGGCTTTCACCTCGGAAATGTCGCCGACGGGAGTCGAAGTTCCGTGCGTATTGATGTAGTCGATGTCGGCAGGCACCATTCCGGCGTCCTTCAACGCACGTTCCATCACCAGTCTTGCACCGAGTCCTTCGGGGTGGGTGGCTGTGATGTGGTAAGCATCGGCAGACATGCCGCAACCCGCCACTTCGGCGTAGATTTTTGCTCCACGTGCCAAAGCATGCTCCAGTTCCTCAAGAACGAGGATGACCGAACCTTCAGCGATGACGAAGCCGTCGCGGCTCGCACTGAACGGACGGCTTGCCTTCTGCGGCTCGTCGTTGCGTGTGGAGAGCGCCTTCATGGCGTTGAATCCGCCTACGCCGGCAGGGTAGACAGCGGCTTCGGCACCACCCGTGACAATGGCGTTTGCCTTGCCCAAGCGGATGAGGTTGAAGGCGTCAGCCAATGCGTTGGTCGAAGAGGCACAAGCCGACGTCGTCGTATAGTTGGGCCCATGCAAGCCATATTCGATGGAGATGTGTCCGGAAGCGATGTCGGCAATCATCTTCGGGATGAAGAACGGATTGTATTTCGGGCCGAGCGTCGCTCCGTTTACGGCATAGTTGCCGGCTTCTTCCTCAAACGTGTGGATACCGCCGATACCGACGCCGAGTACGACACCGATTTCGTTCTTGTCTTCCGTCTCGAGGTCCATGCCCGAGTCGGCGATGGCTTGTTTCGCAGCAGCCAAGGCATACTGGCAGTACAAGTCCATCTTGCGGGCTTCCTTGCGGTCGATGTAGTCGCCCACATTGAAGTTCTTGACTTCGCAAGCAAACTGCGTCTTGAATTGCGAAGCGTCGAAATGCGTAATCGGGCCGGCTCCGCTCACGCCCTTCTTGACGTTTTCCCACGTTTCTTCAACGGTGTTGCCAAGCGGCGTAATGGCACCGAGACCTGTTACGACAACTCTCTTTAATTCCATAACAACTGTCTGTTAAAATTGAAAATTGGGAATTGAACATTGAGGATACGTCTGCCGACGTTACTTGTCACAGCGACACCCGCGGGGCTTCGCTGCCAAGTCCTCAATCCTCAATTCCCAATTTTCGGCGAATCTAAATTATTTTGCGTGCTCTTCGATGTAAGAGATAGCGTCGCCCACAGTTGCAATCTTTTCTGCTTCATCATCGGGGATGCTGATGCCGAAAGATTTTTCAAACTCCATGATGAGTTCTACTGTGTCGAGTGAGTCAGCACCGAGGTCGTTTGTGAAACTTGCTTCAGCCTTTACTTCTGCTTCGTCTACACCGAGTTTGTCAACGATGATTGACTTTACTTTTGATTCAATTTCAGACATAATCGTTTTGTTTAATAGTTAATGAATATATAAATTCTTTCTCTTTGTGTGTGTTTACTTTGCCTTTAGTTGCAGGTGTTCTACCTGCCCGAAAGGCGGTCGGGAAAATCGACGGATGCTCTTTCTACAAATCTCTTTTGTTCCGCCGCTTATTCTCTTCTGCGTACAAAGGTAAGAAAATTCTATCAATCTCCACAAAAATTTCATCATAAAATGCACAAAAACTGCACACCATGAACATTTATGTGCAGTTTTTATCCGTTTTTTGTCCTAAAACCCCTGTTTTGCTACATCGACTTCGCAAATTGGGCACTTTATCATCCGTTTCCTTTTACGATGTCGGTGAAGTTCGACCAATTTTCTACCTTAAACGCGCGAATATCCCTCACTGAGGCTTTGAACCACGCAATATTCTTCAACGCGTAAATGGCTGAAAACAGATTTGCCATATCATCATTATCTGTCAGATACACACTGCCTTGCGTATTAAAGAAACCATACTTTCGCAAGGTCAGTTTAATCTCGTAATAGGCATTGTTGTAGGGCTCTCCATAGGTCTGACGGAGTTCCTTAATATCCATGTCAAAGGCAATGGCAAACATGGGCTACGACATTAAGAAATAGCGACTCTGACCAAAAAAGATTCTTCCCAACTGGTCTTTGATGGAAATGACCAATCCCACGAACGGGTTGTGCTCCACGTCGATGACTTCGCCTTCCACCCACTCCGACAATGCCGTAAGTTGCGGACTTGCCTTCATTTTATCGCCGATTTTTGGTTCCATATCTGATATTTGCAATGTTTTGATGAGCAAAAATAATGCAAAAATTCCACATCATCAAACTTTTTCCGATTTTTTCATTTCTAGCAAGCAAGCACCCTACCCTTTCGGTACTAAAAAGCGGAGGACGAAGGTGCTGAAAAGTACGTCTGAAGAGGTGCCGAAAAAACACTGCAGTCTGCAGAAATTTTCATCGGAGTCTTTTTTTCTCCAAACT
>JAFLUS010000065.1 GCA_022508685.1 Prevotellaceae bacterium
GTGCGTTATTGTTGCGGTTCAGCAGGAGTCGGAGCAGGTGTTTCCGTAGCCGCATCGGGAGCAACCGTATTCTTCTGCTGTGCAGGCGCAGTTTGCTGTACTTGAATGGCGGCTTGTGTGTCGGCCTTGGGTACGAAGCGGATGGAGATGATGCTGAGCACGACCATCGCGATGGCAAGTCCCCATGTGGCTTTCTCAAGGAAGTCGGTTGTCTTGCGTACTCCCATAATCTGGTTGGAGGTGGAGAAACTGGATGCCAATCCGCCGCCTTTGCTTTCCTGTATCAGCACGATGCCTATCATCAGTACTGATGCGAGGATGATGAGGAGGATAATCAATAGATACATTGTACGATAAAATGGTTAAAAGTTATACATTCTGATTTACTTCGTGGGTGCTTCTTGCCTGACGATGATGTCGAGCAGTCGCATCTGGTTTGCAAAGGTAGCACTTTTTTCCGGATTATTCAAACATATTGTTCTGAATATTTCAAGTGCCTCGGCATATTGCCCTTGCTGAATACAGAGATTGGCCACGCGTTCGTTGCAATATGCAGCAGAGAGCATGGTGCTGTCGGCTGCGGCGACGGGGGCGTCGGCCAGAGGTTGCTCGTCGGCTGCCAATGAGGGAATTTCATAGCGTTGCTTTCCGTTGGTCTCGCTGATGAAGTTGTCGATGAGTGTGGCTGAACGCGAATCGGTTGCAGTCGTGTCCTCGACATTAGCAGGAGTCTGTGTTGCATCTGCCTGTGCAAGATAGGCGGCATAGTCGCTGGTAAGTTCCGCCATGGTGGGGAGAGCATGGGGGTCGGACGCATCAGTGGAATCGGCTCCATTCTGAGTAGACAAGAAGTTGTCTATCAGCGAGATGGTGCGGTTTCCGTCGGTTTCGTCGGATAGTGCCGGGTCGGATGCTCCCAAGGCTTCATCTGAGGAGAGGACGTAGTCGGCAGCCTCCACGATGGTGAACAATGCCCGGCGGTCGGGAATCATGAGGCTGGCACGTTCGAGTTCGACTGAAAACGAAGGGTGGTGCAAGCGAAACAGGTTCTGAACGTAGAGCAGACGGGCGGGCTGGAAGAAGGGATATTCTTCTACCAACCGATGCAGTTTGTCGAGCGTCGCGACATTCAGCAAATCGGGATTCTGTATGAATTGATGGAGTTCCAAAATGACCTTTGCCTTAATACGAAGGGATAGAGATAAAGGGGCTAAAGGAGAGAAAAGAAGTTAAATGAAGAAGTGCACGCACTGCTCCATCTAACTTCTTCGTGTATACGGATTAGCCGCCGAAGTTGTCGAAGCGAATCATGTCGTCTTCCACACCAAGTGAGTGCAGGAGGTCAAGCACGGTCTTCGCCATCATTGGAGGTCCGCAGAGGTAGTATTCCACGTCTTCGGGTGCTTCGTGTGCCTTGAGATAGGTGTCACCCAGCACGTTGGCAATGAAGCCCGGCGTGTAGCGCACGCCCAGTCCGTCGGCTTTCTTGTCGGGGAAGTCGAGGGCGAGGTGGAAGTGGAAGTTGGGGTATTCCTTCTCGAGTTCAAGGAAGTCTTCCATGAAGAATACTTCGTCGATACCGCGGGCACCATAGAAATAGTGCATTTCGCGGTCGCGAGTGTGGAGGGTCTTGAGCATGTGCATGATTTGCGCACGCAACGGAGCCATACCGGCACCACCGCCGACCCATATCATTTCGCGCTTGGAGTCGAACTCGGGATGGAAGTCACCGTAAGGACCGCTCATGATACACTTGTCGCCGGGTTTCAGGCTAAAGATGTAGGACGATGCAATACCGGGGCTTACGGGTTGGAAACCGACTTGCGGTTTAGGCAGGAACGGCGGTGTGGCAATGCGGACGGTGAGCGTGATGATATCGCCTTCGTCGGGATAGTTTGCCATGGAGTAAGCACGGATAGTGTCTTCAGTATTCTCGCACTTGAGGCTGAAGATTTGGAATTTCTCCCATGTCGGCACATAGAGTTCGCCGATGTCGCCCTTGTCGATGTCCTTGTCGTAGTCCATCTTGTACTTGGGAATACGAATCTGTGCGTATGAACCGGGGATAAAGTCCATGTGTTCGCCCGGAGGCAGTGCCACCTTGAATTCCTTGATGAACGAAGCAACGTTCTTGTTGGAGATGACAGTGCACTCCCATTCCTTGACGCCCATCACGGATTCGGGCACCTTGATGCTGAGGTCGCCTTTCACTTTGCATTGGCAACCCAGACGGTAGTGCTCCTTGATTTGCTTGCGGGTGAAATGTCCCTTTTCGGAATCGAGAATCTCGCCTCCTCCTTCAACGACTTGGCATTTGCACTGTCCGCACGAACCTTTTCCACCACAGGCACTGCTGAGGTAGATGCCGTTGTTGGCCAATGTGGCAAGTACGCTGCTACCCTGCTCTACCGTAAGTTTATCCTTGTCGTTGATGGTGAGGGTAACATTGCCACTCGGAGAAAGATATTTTTTCGCTACGAGCAGGATAATCACTACAATGAGTATGACTACCAAGAATACTCCTATGCTCGCGAATATAAAATTCATATCCATATCTGATATCCTTTCGTATTAAAGATTAAGACCAGAGAAACACATAAATGCCATAGCCATCAGTCCGACGGTGATGAAGGTGATGCCAAGACCTTGCAGGGGTTTGGGCACGTCGCTGTACGCCATCTTTTCGCGAATGGCTGCCAGACCGACAATCGCCAACGTCCAACCGATACCGGAACCCAAGGCGTAAGCCAATGAATCGCCGATGCCGCCAATGAACTGCGTGGATTCAGGTTCCATGTTGATGCGTTGCTGCATGAAGAGCGATGCACCCATGAT
The DNA here is from genome assembly GCA_022508685.1 of Prevotellaceae bacterium. Lineage (GTDB taxonomy): Bacteria > Bacteroidota > Bacteroidia > Bacteroidales > Bacteroidaceae > UBA3839. The sequence continues at coordinate 2,836 of JAFLUS010000065.1, forward strand.
GGCACAGTTCACGGCAATCAGTGGCAGGAAGATACCCAGAGCGGCATAGAGAGAGGGAGAAAAGCGTTCTACAATCATTTCCACCAACTGCACCATACCGGCAATGACGGCGATGAAGAGAATGAAACTGAGGAACGTGAGGTCGACTCCGAGAATTCCGTCGGCAGCCAGCACCTTCGTCTGCAGCAAATAGTCCACAGGTACGGTGATGAGCAGCACAAAAGTCACGGCGACGCCAAGTCCCAGTGAGGTTTTCACAGTCTTTGATACTGCCAAATAAGAGCACATACCCAAGAAGAAAGCGAAAATCATATTGTCCACAAAGATAGAGCGGACGAACAGGCTAATGAAATGTTCCATAATTGTTTTCCTTTATTTACGTATGTGTGTGACTTATTTGATTTCCTTATTATATGCGCGGTGTGCCCAAATCACACAAGCCAACAGGATGAGTGCCATGGCGGGCATGGTCATCATACCGTTGTGCAGATAGCCGCCACCGTTGTCGAGCAACCATGAGTCAGGAATGATTTGGAGACCGAGAATCGTGCCGAAACCAAGGATTTCGCGTACGAAGCCGACGATGATGAGAATCACGGCATAGCCCAGACCATTACCGATACCATCGAGGAACGATTCCCACGGACCATTCTGCATGGCGAACGCTTCGAGACGTCCCATCAGAATACAGTTGGTGATAATCAGTCCGACATAGACGCTGAGTTGGACACTCACGTCGTAGACATACGCTTTCAGTATGTTGCTGACAATCGTCACGAGCGCAGCCACAACGACCAACTGCACGATGATACGGATGCGGTTGGGGATGGTCTTGCGTATCAGCGAAATGATGACGTTGGCAAACGCTGTAATCACCGTCACGGAAAGACCCATGACGATGGCAGGTTTCAACTGCGACGTTACGGCAAGGGCAGAGCAAATACCGAGAATCTGCACTGTAATTGGGTTATCCAAGTTCAGCGGATTGGTAAAAACCTGACGGTTTGCTTTGGAAAATAATGTACTCATGTTCTTTTATCCTCCTTACTTTTTGTATTGAGCCAGAATATCCTGATAAGCACCAAGACACTTCTGAATCATGTCGTTAACACCATTGGAAGTGAGTGTCGCACCCGTCACGCCATTGACATAGTTGTCGGGCGACATGTTGCCTTCCTTACCTTTCTTCACCACGCTCAATGCAATGACGGAAGCATCGTCTGCGGCATGGAGTTTCTTGCCTGCAAAACTGGTCTGGAACCAATCTTCCGTGATACGCGCACCGAGACCTGCGGTTTCGCTTTCGTGAGAGAAATACGTGCCGAACACAGTTTCGCAGTCGTCATCGAGAGCGATGTAGCCCCAGATGCCGCCCCACAAACCTGCACCAGTCACGGGAATGACATACTTTGTTGCGCCATCCACCGTTGCGATGTAGAACGGGCGTTTTGCAGCGAACTCTTTCGACTCCACCTTGAAACCGGCTTGGTCTTTGCTTTCTGACTTGCCTTCATCCAAAACATCAGTCGATGCAACGTCGTAAATCATGTCCTGCTGAATGACTTCAGCAAACTTCGCTTCCGTTTCCGTCTTTTCCACGTTGCGCAGATTGAGCGAAGCCAAAATCTGTTGTTTCTTGTCAATCGCCACATTGGCATCCTGCGTTGGCTTCAGTGCCGAAGATACGAAGGCGAGGAGGAATGCGACAACAATCACAATTCCTGCAGCATACAATATAGTATATGTATTGCTATTTGTATTGAGTTTAGCCATAAATCGCGTCCTCCTTATTTAATTGCAGCGCGTTTTGCACGCTTGTTAATATTCGATTGAACCACACAATAGTCGATGAGAGGAGCAAAGACATTCATCAGCAGGATAGCCAACATCATGCCTTCGGGATAACCCGGGTTCAACATACGGATGATGATAGCCATCACACCGATGAGGAAACCGTATATCCATTTGCCACACTCCGTACGTGCGCTGGTCACAGGGTCGGTTGCCATGAATACGGCACCGAAGCAGAAACCACCGACTGTCAGATGTTCGTACCATTGGAAATCACCGGGTAACTTGCTCGAGAAAGCAAGTGCCATGACTGCACCGCCGATAAACACGCTCAGCATGGTCTTCCAACTGGCTACGCCCGACCACAGGAGAATCACTGCACCCAAAGCGATGGCAATCACGCTGGTTTCACCGATGGAACCGGGCATCAGACCCGTAACGGTGTCGCAGAAAGATGTCGTAACGGGGTCGCCTGCAGCCAACTGACCCAATGGCGTAGCAGCCGTCACGGCATCTGTCGCCGTACCGGCAACACCCGTGATGCTATCCATGTATTTGCCATTGACCCACACGGTATCGCCCGACATGGTCGACGGATAAGAGAAGAAAAGGAACGCGCGCGTAACCAATGCGACGTTAAAGACGTTCATACCCGTTCCACCAAATACTTCTTTGGCGAAAATCACGGCGAAGGCTGTAGCCACGGCAATCATCCACAACGGGCAATTGACAGGCACAATCAGCGGAATCAGAATACCGCTCACGAGAAAACCTTCATGGATTTCTTCACCCTTCCATTGCGCTACGGTAAATTCGATACCGAGACCGACGACATAACTGACGACGATTTTCGGCAGTACCACAGCCAATCCGTAGAGGAAACTTGCCCAGAATTCGGGTGCTTCCACGTGTTCAGCCAACAGATAATGCTGATATCCCACGTTGTACATACCGAACAGCATGGCGGGCATCAATGCAATCACCACAAACGACATGATGCGCTTGGAGTCAATCGCATCGTGGATGTGGGCACCGCGTGCTTTCGCCGTCTCGTTGGGCACGAACATGAATGTCTCGAAGCCATCGAAAACGGAACGGAAAGCCTGCAGTTTACCACCTTCTTGGAAAGATGGCTTTATCTTGTTCAAAAAATTACGTAAGAATTTCATAACTTTACTAATTGTTCATTCTATACTCCGACTTTCACTCAGGCATTCTCCTTGCGCAGCATATCCAATCCTTCGCGGACAATGCGCTGAAGTTCCAGTTTGGAACTGTCCACAAATTCTGCTACGGCAAAGTCTTCGGGAGCCACTTCGTAGATTCCCAATGCCTCCATGCGGTCAATGTCGCCGGCAATGATGGCCTTGACCAATTGCTCCGGATAGATGTCCATGGGGAACACGGCATCGTATTCGCCCGACATAATCATGTGGCGTGCACCACCCTTGATGCGGGCATCGAGAACGTATTCCTTCTTGCCTTGCAACCATGAGAAATAACTGCGGCTGGTAGAGAATTCCTTGAAGCGAGGCATAATCCATCCGAATGCTTCGTCGGCTTCGTCACCTTCGGGAATGGCGGTCACTTCCGTCGAATGTGCACCAAGGAAAGCCTCAGCATTCACCTTCAGACCCGTCAGCGGATTTCCGTCGATAAGACGTACCTTCACGTCGTCCTTCACATTGCCTTCGACGATGGAGCCGATTTGCTGACCGACAACGGCTTTCACGTACTTCGGTTGCTTCACTTCACTACCTGCCACGGCAATCGTGCGGGTGAAATCTACCTTACCAGTGTTGAACACGCGGCCGACGAAGATGACTTCTTCCGCACCCAATGTCCACACCACTTCGCCTTTGTTGATGGGGCTGACGTGGTTGATTTGCACACCGACATTACCTGCAGGGCACTTGCCGTCGAACACGGTTACTTCCACGTTCTTCGCATTCTTCAGCGTACTGCTTGCCGTCGGTGCCACACCGAGATGCACTTTCGCCAGTTTTGCCAAGGCGTCGAGACCCGTCTGGAAATCCGCTTCATTGCCTTTCAGCGCCATTTCAACGTCTGCAGCCAACGGCATGTCGTTGATGGCAGAGATGAAAATCGCTTTCGGTGCATCGTCGGGATTCGCCGTGACGGCATAGGGGCGTTGCACAAAATAAGCAAACACTCCCGTATCGAGAAGCGTTTGCTTCACTTGTTCCGCGCTGAGGGCGGCTACCGACTGTTTGCCAAAATCGGCATAAGTCTGCGTACCGTCAGCCTCCACCTGAATGCTCAACACCTTGCGACGCTCTCCCCGCTCTACGGCTTTCACCGTTCCACTGACGGGAGATGTGAACTTCACTTCAGGATGCAACTTGTCTACGAACAAGGCATCACCGGCCTTCACCATATCACCTTCCTTCACCACCACCTTCGGTTTCACACCCACAAAGGAATCAGGCACCAATCCGAAGACGGTACCCGGCTTTGACTGCGAAACCTCCGAAATGGCCTTTCCTGCAAGGTTGATTGTCAGGCCCTTCTTCAGTTTAATTACATTCGCCATAAAATTTTATTGATGATTTGTTGACAATTTTATACAATTTGGTGCAAAGTTAGTGCAACTTGTGCGAAAAAACAAATTTTATATCACAAAAGTCCTTTACATCTGCTGTTTCAGCATATTCTTAAGTCGCATCAATGCTTCCAAATAGTAGTAATCGGCATAGACGATGCTGGCGTCAATCTCCGAACCTGCCGGATGATGCCCTGTGGAATGTTGCAGGAAAGCCACGTTGCTGTCGCGACTTTGGTATTTCTCCGTACTGAGGTCGGCAAGCATGTCGGCGGCTGCCGCAAAATATTCCTCACCTTTCTCTTCCTCCACATATTGACACAATTCCAGCAAGGCACTTGCCACCACGCAGGCAGCCGACGCATCTTTGGGCGCAGTCTCGCCGCGAGGGTCGTCCATATCCCAAAGCGGCACCATGTCATCGCTCGTTTCGCGCAATCGTTTCAGATAAATGTCCGTCACCTTCTGCGCAAAATCGAGAAATCGCTGTTCTTTCGTGAACCGATACACCATCGTATAGCCATAAATCGCCCACGACTGCCCTCGTGCCCACATCGACCAATCGGCATAGCCTTGATGTGTCTGTCCTTTGATAAAATCACCGGTCAACGTGTCGTAAACTGCCACGTGATAACACGAACCATCTTCGCGAAAATGGTGTGCCATTGTCGTTTCAGCGTGCTTCACCGCCATATCGCGCAATGCACGCTTACTGCTATCTTGTTCTGCCGCCCAGAATAGGAGTTCCAAGTTAATCATGTTGTCCATGATGGTGTTGTGTCCGCCATAGTCCTTCACATGACGAGGCCAACTGAGAATGGTACCCACCATGGGGTTGAACAACGTCGCCAACGAATCCGCTGCATCAAGCATCATCTGCCGATACGCCGTATTTTTTGTCTGTTCATATCCCTTACCATAACTGCCCAGCACCAAGAATCCCAAATCGTGGTCGAATACAGGCTGCTGCGTCAGCACGGCCAACGACTCCGTATAGCCTTGTGCCTGCTGACGTACATTCTCATTCTGCGTTACACCATAGTCCATCCATAGAATACCGGGCCAAAAGCCCGAGCACCATTCTTCGGCATATGCCTTCCGGCAATTCCACGTCGTTTCTCCCTGCAAGATATTCCTCGGGGCCATCGTGTAGTCATATGAACCGTCTGTCTGTCGGAGACTGTCGAGTGCACGCTCCACCTGTTTCGCACAATAGCCGAGTGCATCGTCTACATCCCACGACAACGTCCTCTTCGGAGCATCCTGCGTGGCGCATGCCGTCAGCAACAGCCCCATCGCCACCATCTTCACTACATACTTCATTTGAAAACAAATAATCATTTAATAATGAGTAAAATACTTATTCTTTCATTTATCTATACTCCATATACAAACAGAGCCGCATGTTTCACCTGCTTGTGCTTTGCAGATGAATAGTGCAAAGGTAGTGAACTTGACGCAAATCTGCAAATTTCTTTCCTTCTT
>JAFLUS010000066.1 GCA_022508685.1 Prevotellaceae bacterium
GTACGAATAAGCGAGCACAATACAAAAGGAAAATGTAAATTTTCATTTTTATTGTTGAGCGAGCATGGGATAAAACATCATTTTGAGCATCACATAATATTAGGCAATGATATAGTAGTTGCACAAGCATGGTTTAGTAAACTAAATTTCAAGAAATCAGTTCATTATATACAAATATTATCATCAAATACATAAACTACTAATGTTTAATGGATTACAAGTGTTTTATGCCAATTGCTATATTGCTATTTAATTTTATTTTGGCAGACATGAAATTTTTGCAAACATCAAATAATATTGATATGATGTTTAATATATTGATAATATGTTGCTTGATGGTATTTGAAGAAGCAACAAGTTATATTGCAAAAACGGCTATCGTGGGAAAACCGACAGGCAATCCGCACGACGAATTAAACCTTTCGGCACGACGGGCGTCATTGATAATGTGTACCCCATTTCCCAACCATTCAACACCAACACATGATGATACTGCGACGAATGCTATGGAGCCTGATGCTGCTGATGCTGACCACGGCAGCGATGGCACAAGACAAAGTGAAAGTAACAGGGCGCGTGCTCGACACCAATTCGGGTGAAGCCATGATGCACGCCACCGTGCAGATTATGCGTGCCGACACCACCGGGCTGGTGGCGGGCGCTGTCACCACCACCTCGGGTGCGTTCTCGCTCTCGGTCGTTCCCGGAAACTATGTGATGCGTATCTCTTACATTGGCTACCACGTCTTTACCCGACAACTGGCGGTGGAGGCGGGACGGACGACGATGAACAGCGGAACCGTGATGATGACGCCCAGTTCGATGACGCTGAAGGGCGTGGAAGTGACGGCAGCCATGCGACAAATGGAGGTGAAAGAGGATACGCTCATCTTCAATGCCGATGCCTTCAAGACTCCCGAAGGCAGCGTACTCGAAGAACTGCTGCGCAAGATTCCCGGCATCGAAATAGACGATAACGGCGGCGTCACCTTCAATGGCAAGTCCGTCAGCAAAATCCTTGTCGGCGGAAAGGAATTCTTCGGCAATGACAAGGGCATGGCGATGAAGAACCTTCCCACCGAAATCATCGAGAAAGTGAAGGCCTACGACAAGCAGAGCGACATGTCGCGCATGACGGGCATCGATGACGGTGAAGAAGAGACGGTGCTCGACCTCACCATCAAGAAGGGCATGCAGCAAGGATGGTTCGGCAACGCCGACCTTGCCGTGGGAACCGAAGACCGCTTCTCCGAGAAACTCATGGTCAACCGCTTCCAAGACCGCACCCAAGTGAGCCTCATCGGCTCCTACAACAACGTGAACGACCAAGGATTCCCCGGTGGCGGCGGACGAGGCGGCCGCGGCGGAGGTGGCAACGGAGTGACAACCAGCGGCATGGGCGGACTCAACATCGCGCTCGAACGTGGCAAATGGGAAATCGGCGGAAGCGTGCGCTACAATGGTCGGAAGTCCGACTCGTGGACAAAGTCTGCCAGCCAGAACTTCATCACGACGAACACCTCGTTCAGCAATAGTTTCAACCAGAACCTGAACCGCAACAACAGCATCAACGGCGATTTCCGAATCGAATGGAAACCCGACTCGATGACCACCATAAACTTCCGTCCCAATTTCTCCTTCGGACGCAGTCGCGCCCACGGCGGAGGGGAGAGCGCAACGTTCAACGCCGACCCCTACGACACGGAGAATCTCGCCGACGGCGGCACGTCGCGTGCACCAGTGGAAAATCCGCTGGAAGAAATGTCGCGCATCGACCACGACATCAAGGTGAACTACAACCGCAACGGCAGCCGTTCGAAAAGTGCCAACGCCAACGTGGGCGGAAACCTCATCGTCAACCGTAGGCTGAACAACGTCGGGCGCAACCTCTCGCTCACGCTCAACGGCAACTACTCCGACAACGAAAGCAAGTCGTTCTCGCTCTCCGACGTCATCTACTACCAACGTGGCGACTCGACGGCACTGACCTACCGTTACCGCACCACTCCCAACAGTTCGAAATCCTTCTCCGCCGGTTTCAACTACACCGAACCGCTCGTTGCCAAGACACTCTTCCTGCAGTTCAGTTACCGCTACAACTATCAGAAGCGCCACAGCGACGGGCAAGCCTACGACATGGGCGGAGTGGACGAACTCATCGACGCCATCCGCAATGCCGGCGCCGGCTATCTGCCCTACGACTATCGCTCCTATCTCGACAGCGACCTCAGTCGATATACCGACAACGAAAACCAAATCCATAACATCGACCTGCAGTTGCGCTACGTGACGAATCTCATCAACATGAACGTTGGCGTCAGTGCCGAGCCGCAACACCAAAAGGTAGTCTATCAGTATCAAGGACTCGACACGATAGCCTCGCGCAACTTCGTCCGCGTATCGCCCACGCTGAACCTCCGTCTCCGCTTCACCAAGCAGCATACGCTGCGGGTGCGCTACCGCGGGACGACGCAGCAGCCGAACATCACCGACATGTTCAGCATGACCGACAACTCCAATCCCCTCAACATCCGCGAAGGTAACCCGAACCTGAAGCCCTCCTTCACCAATAACTTCAACGTGGAATGGAACAACTATCTGACCACGACGATGCAAAACCTCAATGCTCGCCTGCAATTCCAGAACACGCTGAACAGTATCGAAAACCGCACAGCCTACAATGAAGAAACCGGTGGGCGCACCACGCGACCGGTCAACATCAACGGCGACTGGAGTCTTAATGGAAATTTCGGTTTCAGCACGCCGCTCTTTTCCATTGACAACCTCAATCTCAACACCACGACAAGCGGTCGGTATCAGAACAACGTGGGCTACATATACCAGAATCAGCAGACGCTCAAAAACACGGTCAAGACGACCACGGTAGGCGAGCGCGTCAGTCTGAACTATCGTGCCAACGCCTACGACATCGGTCTTACAGGAAATCTGTCCTACAACCACACGCGTTCGATGTTGGTGCCGACCAACAACCGCGATACCTACGACTTTTCCTACGGCGTGTCGGGGAACTACACGTTCGACATGGGACTCGCCTTCTCCACGAACATCAGCATGAACAGTCGCCGTGGCTATGCGTCAGCCCAGATGAACACCAACGAACTGATATGGAACGCGCAAGCCAGTTACCGTTTCCTCAAGAAGCGGCAAGCCACGCTCTCGCTGCAAGCCTACGACATCCTCTCGCGCCGCAGCAACATCAGCCGTGTCATCAATGCCACGATGCGGAGCGATACGGAAACCAACGCCATCTATTCCTACTGCATGCTGCACTTCATCTATCGCCTCAACATGTTCGGCACACGTCAGGCACGTCAGGAAATGCGTGCGCAACGCCGTGAAGTGGATAACTATTAACTTGCCCGATAACGGAATAAAACAGCGAGGTAGCAAAATGGATGCTTGCTACCTCGCTGTTTTATTCGTATGTACTGCCTTGTTGTGGTTTTGTGTTGCGGCTTTTTCGCCTTCATGTTCTGACGGGATAGTGTCGGTAGGTAGCGGCGTTTCCTGTGTCGGCTGAACCACGTGGCCGTTCTTCATCTTGCGGGGCAGGACGCCGACGATGCGCTTGGCTGCGACGTAGCGGCGGATGTAGTAGCCGGAAGTGGCGAAATCGTTAATCACGATGCCGCGAGAAGTGGCTGCATGGATGAACTTGAAGGAATGGCGTTCGGGGTCTACACTGATGCAGAGACCGACGTGTCCGACACGTTGGGCGGTGCGTCCTTGAAAGAAAATGAGGTCGCCGGGCTGGATGTCGCTGCGCTTCACGGCTTTGCCTTGCGTGTGTTGGTGACTGCTGGAGCGCGAAAGGGAGTAACCGAAACGGCTGAATACGTAGGAAGTGAAACCGGAGCAGTCGAAAGTGTTGGGACCTGCCGTAGCATGTACATATCGTTTGCCGAGATGCTTCCGGGCTTCTGCGATGATGGAGTCGATGAGTGAGGTTGTTATCGTGGCAATGCTGTCGTTGGCGTGCAGTTGTGGCAGTTGTGGGTGGGCAATGCTGTCCTGCACGTTGGCAGGATGGGTGGTGGTGGGTGGCACGTCTTGCGCGTAGGTTGGGCAGGTGAAGGCTGTGATGCAGCCTACGAACAGTAGCAGTCGCACAAGACGATATCGGGAGTGGTGCATGGGATTAGTTGTCATGGTTTTCGGGTTCAGTGTATTGATAGCAACCGGCATCGGAGTTGGTTGCCGGACGTGGGCGTCCGAGTCGGTCAGTGGGATAGGCAGTAGCGGCAGGAGTGAGCCCGATGCCGCGTGCTTGCGACAGGGAATCCAGTTCAAAGGTATAGGCATATCCCGTAGCGCCGAAGCGGTAGAAATTTTTTCGTCCCCACACGATGTCGTTGGCTTCCTTCTCCGTTGGTTTATGTTTTTGATGGAATGGTTCGGTTTCGTTGACGCAGTATTGGAACAATGCCCGTGATTCGGCAGTTTCGGGGTCGTTGGCATCGCCGAGGTCGATATTGACGAGACAGCCGGTGAACAGCACGTTGAATGCTGCGTCGAGGTTGTCGCCTTCGGCTTTCGTACCTTGGATTTCGTCTTTCGTCATCCCCGTGATGAGGCAGTTGCGGAAGTCGGCTTGTTGGAGCGGGTAGATGGTGTCGTTCTCGATGTTGGTAAAAGACAGGGCTTTTCCGTACCATGCGTTCCACGGATAGAACTGGGCAATGGTGGTGTGCACCATCTGCGTGGCACCGCCGACGAGGTGTACACAGCCGGATTGTGCATTGGAAATCTGCGAATTGGCTACATACAGCAGTGCGTTGCGGGCTTCGATGCCGTAGCCGTCTACGTTGTGAATGACGGAGTTAAGGATAGTACATTCGGCTTCGTTGATGTGGATTCCCCACGTGGCTGCATGGAGGTCGGTGTAGTCGAAGGTCGTACCGGTACTTTCTGGGAAGATGCGGATGCCGCCCCATTGTGCCGACAGGAGGTCGTAGGGCAGATTGTCGAACATGCGGTCGGTGCGGTCGCCTCGCAAGGTGACGGGTTGTTCGAGTGTGCCGAGGGATTGCAGCGTACCATGTACTTGCAGCGTTGCACCGCTGTGGAAGCAGAGCGTCGTTCCTGCAGCCAAAGTCAGTGTGGCATCGGGTGCCACGACGAGGCTGTCGTAGATGAGGTAGGGACGTGCGGCATCGAGCGTGGCATCGGTTTCGAAGGAAGGAGCGTGCAGAATGATGACGTCTTGTCCGTAGGCTTCGAGTATCATTTGTTGCTGCCGACCGCTTTGCAGTTGGAAAATCAGCGAATCGCGCACCAGTATGGGGGTGTCGCTGTCACGCGGGTCTACCGTCACTTCGCAGAACAGGAAGATGCTGTCCTTTGCCAACACCTCAATGTCGCTCTGCGTACCGCTCAGATAGTGTCCGTCTACGTTGATGCGGAACAGGCTTTGTTCGCCTTGTGCCAATCGGACGTTGGCTATGCGCACGTCTTTGCTGTTGCGGTTGTATATCTTCACTCGCTTGGTGGACGAGCCGATGGTGGTGAAGACGGTGTCGAATCGTATGGTGTCTTTTTCGAAGGTCAGCGTTGCCGAAGGGTCGGTGGTGAAATCGCCGTCGAAGTCGGAACAGGCGGCAAGGAAAAAGGCTGCCAACAGGGTCGCAATCGAGAGGAATGGTTTCATGTCGGGCGATAAGTTGCAGATACTATATATATGAATAACGCGCGTGCGAGGGTTTTAGTATAATGGACTTTCGAATGCGGAGAAAAAACTTCGTCCGCAGAGAAAATTCGTTGCCTTCGCCGAACTTTGTCGGCAACGGCTTTGCGGTCGTGCGAAAATTTGTTACCTTTGCACAGTGGAATGTGCCGTGGGCATCATTCCATTGTGAGAACGACAGACATTTATTATACTTATTATCAACGCAGAACAATGGAAAAAAGTTTTTTGCAGATTGCACGTGCGGCGTATCAGCCCAAACTTCCCAAGGCTTTGCAAGGTCCGGTAAAGGCAAAGGAAGGTGCACCCACCCAGTCGGTTGGAAATCAAGAAGAGATTAAGGCAGAGTTCCCTAACACCTACGGAATGCCAGTGATTGAGTTCGTTGAAGGCGAAGCGCAGCAACTGCCGCCCTACAACGTCGGTGTCATCCTTTCGGGCGGACAGGCTCCCGGTGGACACAACGTCATCAGCGGTCTGTTCGACGGCATCAAGACACTCAACCCCGACAGCAAACTCTACGGCTTCATCCTCGGTCCCGGCGGACTCGTTGACCACAACTATATGGAACTGACTGCCGACATCATCGACGAATATCGCAACACGGGCGGATTCGACATCATCGGTTCGGGACGTACCAAACTGGAAGAAATTGAGCAATTCGAGAAAGGTATTGAGATTCTGCGCAAACTCGACATCAAGGCACTTGTCATCATCGGTGGCGACGACTCCAACACCAATGCCTGCGTGCTGGCTGAATACTATGCAGCCAAGAAGTACGGCGTTCAGGTCATCGGTTGCCCCAAGACCATCGACGGCGACCTCAAGAACGAACAAATCGAAACTTCGTTCGGTTTCGACACCGCTTGCAAGACCTACAGCGAACTCATTGGTAACATCCAGCGCGACTGCAACTCCGCTCGCAAGTATTGGCACTTCATCAAACTGATGGGACGTTCTGCCAGCCACATTGCCCTCGAGTGTGCACTGCAGTGCCAGCCCAACATCTGCCTCGTGAGCGAGGAAGTAGAACAGAAGGCCATGTCGCTCGACGAAGTCGTTACCTACATCGCTACAGCAGTTGCCAAGCGTGCCGAGCAAGGCAACAACTTCGGTACGGTGCTCATTCCTGAAGGACTCATCGAGTTCATTCCCGCTATCAAGAAACTCATTGCCGAACTCAACGACGTGCTCGCTACCGACGAGGCCAAGACAGTTGAACGCAGCGAACAAATCGACTTCGTTCGTCGCAGCATCTCTGCCGAAAACCTCGCCGTATTCAACTCCCTGCCTGCCGAAGTGGCTGCACAACTTGCCCTCGACCGCGACCCGCACGGCAACGTACAGGTATCGCTCATCGAAACCGAAAAACTCCTCTCCAAGATGGTTGCCGACAAGTTGGCTGCATGGAAGGCAGAAGGCAAGTACGTTGGCAAATTCGCTGCACAACACCACTTCTTCGGTTACGAAGGACGCTGTGCTGCTCCCTCCAACTACGATGCCGACTATTGCTACTCGCTCGGTTTCAACGCCAGCCGACTCATTGCCAACGGCAAGACAGGTTATATGTCTATCATCAAGAACACCACTGCGCCCGCAGCCGAATGGATTGCCGGTGGTGTGCCCATCACGATGATGATGAATATGGAACGTCGCAACGGCAAGAACAAGCCCGTTATCCGCAAGGCACTCGTCGAACTCGATGGCGCACCTTTCCGCTACTTCGCCGCACACCGCGACGAGTGGGCAGAAAAGACGGAATACGTTTATCCGGGTCCTATCCAATATTTCGGTCCGACCGAAGTGTGCGACCAACCCACTTGCACCCTCAAACTTGAACAAAACAAGTAAGACGACCACACGCCGCCGCAGCACCACTGCCAAGCGGCGGCCATTACGCAAGCGCAGGAAAAACTCACGGAGCACGTCACACCGACGCTCCAGCAAGTTCTCCCTGCGCTTGCTGTGTCTTTTGCTCTGCTTTTTGCTCGTGTTAGGCGCATACATGTTCTATCGGAACTACATCACGGCCGACTCCTTCGGTTTTCACACCCGTCCGTCCGAAACGAACTATCCCAAAGGCGAGGTGCGCGGCATCGACATCTCCCACTACCAACGCCACATCGATTGGAATGCCCTGCGCAATGCCACCTTGCAAGACGCACCGCTCCGCTTTGTATTCATCAAAGCCACCGAAGGTACCAACATCTTCGACCCCAACTTCAACCTCAATTTTGCACAGGCTCGCCGCCACGGCATCGTGCGTGGAGCCTATCATTTTTTCAGTACGAAAAGTTCGGGAGCAGAACAAGCCCGCTACTTCTGCCGCATGGTGCAACTCGAAAGTGGCGACCTCCCGCCCGTGCTTGACGTCGAAGTCGACATCGACAAGGTTGCCAACTATTCGCGCGACAAACTCCGTACAGAAGTCCTTGCATGGTTGCGCATCGCTGAAGACTACTACGGCGTACCGCCCATCATCTATGCATCGTCGGCATACAAGCAGCGTTACCTCAACGGCGAAACCTTCGACCATTACCCCTTTTGGATTGCCCACTACTACGTATCGACTCCGTCCTACGCCGGTCAGTGGACCTTTTGGCAGCATACCGACCAAGGCAAGGTCGACGGCATCAAGGGCAACGTAGACGTCAACGTCTTCAATGGTTCAGCAGAAGACTTCTATCGGTTGCTCATTCCTGAAGAATAATTACACCATTTCGGGTATAAAAAAGAATCGAAAAGCCGTATTTATACCTTTATGGGTATAATAGCAATGGAAAATCTGCGTTGTCGCAGACGTCTAAAAATCCTTACGCACAACCCCTGTCAGGCGTGCGCATAAACGTGAACACGCTTATGCATACGCCTGAAAACGCGTATGCGCACGCCTCG
>JAFLUS010000067.1 GCA_022508685.1 Prevotellaceae bacterium
GCATAAACGTGAACACGCTTATGCATACGCCTAAAAACGCGTATGCGCACGCCTCGAAACGTTTATGCGCACGCCTTTTGAGGGGTATAAATGAAGGGTCAGAAGAGTTTTTCAATGGCGTGATGGTCGATAGTGCTCATCACGATTTTTCCGTCGGGGGTGCGCAACGGAGCATTCAGTTGACCATACTGACGGAGGAGGTTGGCGGTTTCGTCGGCAGTGAGCACTTGCCCGTAGACGATGGCAGCGGATTGTGCCATGGCCAGTGCGATGGCACTGCCCATTTCTTGGCGGAGGCTGCTGCCCTGCTCCATTGCCACATAGACGAGGTCGTGGAGGAGTTGCTGCGGATTGAGTCCGTCGATGCCCGAGGGTACACCATTGATAGAATAAGAACCACCGCCGAGGTTCGTGAGTTCGAAGCCGATGTACTCAAGTTCGTTCCACACTTGCTCCACGACGAGTTCTTCATTCTTGGAAAACTGAACGATGTCGGGAAACAGCAGGCCTTGCGACACATGTACCTGTTCCTCGATTTTTCGCATATACTCGGCGTAGAGGATGCAGACGTGGGCGCGGTGTTGGTCGATGAGCAACAGACCGGCAGAGAGCGGCAGGACAATGAAGCGCCCTTTGTACTGAAAATGGGGCAACGCAGCGATGTCGGGCGTGAGTTCTCCGGCAAGGTCGGCATCGGCAGCGTGGCCTTCGGCGGTCGGCGCAAAGAGGTTGGGATGCTGTGACGATTCGTCGTGGCGCATCAGTCCGTTGAGCACGAATTCTTCGTCGGGACGCAAAAGACTGCCGACATGTGGAGCGGGCTTGCCGTCGCGTTGCTCAAAGTTTTCCATGCCGTCGTACAAACGTTGCCAGTCGGTCGTCTTTCGTCCGGAGGAAGCGTTTGCCTTGAATGGATTGTAGGTTGTAGTCATGGGTGACGGCAAGGTGGCGGGCCCTCCATTTGCACCCATCACGGGAATGGAAGGGCGGTCGGCGACATCGAAATCGATGGTAGGCACGTTGCTGTATTTGCCCAACGCCTCTTTCACCACAGCAGAGAGCATCTGCCAAATGGGTTGTTCGTTGTCGAACTTGACTTCCGTCTTGGTGGGATGGACATTGACGTCAATCGTGGCGGCATCTACGGAGAGGTAGATGAAATAGGACACGTGCTCGCCCGCGGGGATGAGGTGTTCGTAGGCGTGCATGACGGCACTGTGGAAATATGGGTGCCGCATGTAGCGTCCGTTGACGAAGAAGTATTGATGCGAACCTTTCTTGCGCGACGATTCGGGTTTGCCGACATAGCCGGCAATGTTCACCAACGACGTTTCGGCTTCGACGGCAAGCAGTTCGGCATTGAGTCGTTTTCCGAACACATCAAGAATGCGCTGACGCAGTGATGCCTGTGGCAACTTGAACACTTCGCTGCCATTATTATATAATGTAAAGGACTTGTCGGGATAGACCAGCGCAATGCGTTGAAAATCGTTGACGATGTTCGACAACTCGGTCTGATTGGACTTGAGGAATTTCCGTCGGGCAGGAATATTGAAAAACAGATTGCGGACGGCAAAATTGCAGCCTACGGGACAGGCTATCGGTTCTTGCCGCTCGATTTTCGAACCGGCAATGTGGATGAGTGTACCCAATTCGTCTTCGGCACGGCGTGTCCGCAGTTCCACCTGTGCGACGGCAGCAATCGAAGCCAAGGCTTCGCCACGAAACCCCATGGTGTGCAGCGAGAAGAGGTCGGTAGCATGGAGGATTTTCGACGTGGCATGGCGTTCAAACGAAAGGCGGGCGTCGGTTTCCGACATTCCCTTTCCGTTGTCAATGACTTGCACGCAGGTCTTTCCTCCGTCGGTCACAAGCACTTGGATGTCGGTCGCATCGGCATCAATCGCATTCTCCACCATTTCCTTCACGATGGACGACGGACGTTGCACGACTTCGCCTGCCGCAATCTGGTTGGCGACCGAGTCGGGAAGAAGATGGATGATGTCGTTCACGGAAATTCAGGATTAGAAATGGATATGATGCACTTCGGTGGCACGCACGACGGAGTACGGAAAATCAGAACAGCGAACCCGTATACAGGTATTTTGCCAACAGCAGCAGACCGATGATAATCAGAATAATGGCACCGTTGGAGAGGCGTTTCCGCTTGCTTTCCTTACGCCGCTTCAGATGCTTGGTAGCACCCACGAATTTTCCGCGAATGTCCTCCGGCGTAAATTCTTTCGGTGGCAACAAGCCCAAATCGCGCTTGGCTTTTTCCTCTATCTGCGCCAATTTTTCTTTGCGGGGGTCGTAGTATATGTAGTTGTGCTGAAAACCGCGAGGCTTCCGTGTCGTGAACAATGCCATAGACTTTGTATTTATCGGGAATTTATTCTTCTTTCAGTTGGTCTAACTTCTGCAGAGGTACAATCTTCTTTTCCGTCTTTTTCAACATATTCTTTTCCGATTTTCCTCTCCACACGAAGACGTCGTCCTTATCGAGCGGCCGGATGTAGTCGAACCACGCAAAACCGGACAGATATTGCTTGTCGTCGGGCACCAACGTCGGCGGATACATCGTCGCCTTTCCTCCCGGTGCCCAGATTTTGTATATCCGCTTGTCCTGCATCCACATTTTCATGTCGGTGGTTTCCATGTAGTTCATGCCGGTCTGCGTTCCGTCGCTTTCATCAATGTAATAGACGACGT
Source organism: Prevotellaceae bacterium (assembly GCA_022508685.1). Lineage (GTDB taxonomy): Bacteria > Bacteroidota > Bacteroidia > Bacteroidales > Bacteroidaceae > UBA3839. The sequence continues at coordinate 2,713 of JAFLUS010000067.1, forward strand.
AGACGTTGCCATGCGCCTCGTTGTGTTCCACTTCACCATTGTCGAAATAGGTGAACATTTCGCGCGAGGCGACTTGATTGTAGCGCACCGAATCGAGTTGCTCGATGGTCATGGCTTGATTGATGACGTGCACCCAGTCGATGGTGCTGTCGTTGTTGTAGATGCGGATTTCTTCACCAAACACCTGCTGCTGCTCGTTCCACAGAATGGGCTGTCCGTACATGTATGTGCACGAATCGGGCTGAATGACGACAAGGGAGTCGCACACGCCCTGCACATCGTTGCGAAACATTCGCACGCGATGATACGCATGGAGATTGCGATAGACGGAGTCGGTGTTCATGTTGTAGGTGAACATCTTGAGCGTATCGCCATGCAGATAGAGCGTGTCGGGCGTCGAATATTCCAATGCCAACGCGCTGTCGGTCGCCATGGCGTGTCCCGTTTCTTCGTAATAGATGCAGTAGTTTCCGTAGAGGGCGCACAGGTTTTCTTCGTCCGTCAGGACGACGTTGCCAAATGCTTCGTCAAAACCAGCCTCTTTGTCGCTGTACAGACTGTCGCCGACGATTTTGCGCATATCCTTAATGATGTACGAGCGGTCGAGCAACGTAGATTTTCCGGTGCGGGTGTCGTAAGTGCCTCGTTCGCCATACACAAAAGTGCCGTCCTCCGACGTGATGTTGGTGGGCGACATGATGCGTGCCCATTCCGTGTCCGTATAATAATAGAGCGTGTCGGACACGAGCGTAAACTTCGGATTGTTCAGTTGCACGTTGTTGGTGAAGAATGCTTCGTGCGTACTGGTCGTATATTGTCCCCAGTCGGACACGAGCACGTTGTCGCCGTCGTAGAGCGTTCCGCCTTCGGGATAGAAGCCCGTTCCTGTCAGGCGGTCGTAGTCGAAAGTTTCGGTGTCGAGGCGTGAATCGTTATGATAGAGATGAACACGACTGCGTGCCATGGCGCGGAAACTATAGCCGTCGTAATAAAGGGAATCGCAAGTCAGTCGCAACGTGTCGCCTTGCACCATCACCACGTTGCCGAATGCGTCGAACGAATTTTCGGCACGATAAAGCCGGGCGCTGTCGCAATCGAGAAACACGCCTTCGTGGCTGAGTTTCACATTCCCCACCAACACTTCGGCGGTCGGGTCGCTTGAATTTTTATAAAGAATGTCGGAATGGATGAGGTAGATGCGCGAATCCGTCGCCGCTTGCTGTTGCGGACGGCGGTCGGGCATGGATGCCAGCATCACGCATACACCAATCATAGCGAAGAGACTGACCCAGCCTCTCCGCCATGTATGTTTACGCGTCGTCCCTGCTTCCTCTTGTTTCACCTTCGTCTGCTTTACTCCTTAACCCATCCCGGATATTGGAACTCGCAATTGCTCCATCCGTCGTTGATGTGAACGTAGGTTTTCTTCTGCATGTCGCGAATCCATTGGTCTATCTTTTCGCTGCTCTGCTTCTCGATGAGTGCATTCTGCAGGGCTTGATAGTCCTCTTGCATCGTGGCGCGGTGGCCATTGACCTTGCTTTTCAGTCGGACAACGGCAACGACTTCCTTATCGCTGTTGTCCACCATGATGAACGGTCGGCTCAGTTCACCCACCTTCATGTTGGCAACCACCTTCGCCACTTCGGGCGGCAGGTCTTTCATTTCAAATTTCGGTGTGCCGTAGAGGTCGGAGCGCATATCCGTCTTGTTCACCATAATGCCGTAGTTGGCACGTGTGTCCTTGTCTTGCGAACCGAACGAAATGGCATCGTCAAACGTATATTCGCCTTTGGCAACGCCGTCCATGATAGAGTCCATTTGCGCCAGACAATTCGTCAGTTCTTCGTCCGACACTTTCGGACGAAGCAGAATGTGGCGCACATTCACGCGTTCTCCACGCTTCTCTATCAGTTGCAGAATATGGAATCCGTATTCCGTCTCGATAATCTTCGACACGGCTTTCGGGTCGGTCAGATTGAATGCCGCCGTAGCAAATTCAGGCACCCAGTCTGTGCGTAGGGAGAATCCCAATTCACCACCCTTTTGCGCCGAACCGCGGTCTTCGGAGTGGAGCAAAGCCAATGTTGAAAATTGGGCTTCGCCTTTATTGATGCGTTCCGTATAGCCACGCAGTTCGTCTTTCACGCGATTGATTTCTTCGGGCGAGATGTTCGGACGACGCACCAAGATTTGCACTTCCAACTGGGTGGGAATAAACGGAATGCTGTCTTCGGGCAAGTCTTTGACATAACGGCGCACCTGTGCCGGAGTCACCTTGATGTCCTTCACCAGACTCTGACGGACTTCGCGAATGGTGAGGTCGTTCTTTTCGACTTCAAACAACTGCTCGCGAATTTGCGAAAGGGTCTTTCCGAAATATTCTTCCAACTTTTCCTTCGAACCAATTTGCTGAATGAAATAGTTGACTTTCATATCCACCTGCTGCAGCACTTCGTTGTCGGTCACCTCCACGCTGTCGATGGCAGCCTGCTGCAGAAACAATTTCTGAATTGCCAACTGCTCGGGCAGCACGCAGTAGGGGTCGCCGTTCAGGCGTTGTCCCATGGATTGGGCTTCGAGGCGCATCTGCTCCACATCGGACTTCAGAATGGCTTCGTCGCCAACGACCCATATCACTTCGTCCACGACATTGTCTTGTGCAACGGCAGAAACGGCGGTGCACAGCAAGAGCGATGCCATGGCGAATGTTCTCAATATTCTTATCATGCGTTTATCGTGTCAGTTTGCTTGATTGACATCTTTCATACATCAATGCTGATTGACGGTCTCCAACACGGCTTCGTTCACCGTGAACGAGTAGCGGCGGCGCAGTTCTTCCACCCAACGGTTTTCGCGTTCGTTGGTGTAGTCCGTAGCCACTTGTCCGCGCACGTCGGCATAGGTTTCAGGCTTCTTCAGTTTCTTGCCATAGACGTCGGTAACGGGATAATCCTTCATGCCGGCATAGTCTTTCACCGACTTGAACACCAATGCGTCGACCGCCTTGTTGTCGCCTTGCTTGTAGATGCCACGTTCCACGCGCACCAACTTCACGGAATCGTTGTTCAGTGCCGCAACGAGCGTTTTTGCCCAATCGTCTTCGGGCACGTTCTTGAGCAGTTTCTTGGCTTTAGCCAACGTGGCTTTGTCTTTTGCATGGATAACGATACCGCGATAGCGAGGTGCATCCCATGCGTATTTCTTTTCGTTTGCCTTGAAGTAGGCAGCCAATCCGGCTTCATCCTTTGCGGCAGGGTCCCAGATTTGGTTCTTCGAAATCTCATACATCAACGTTCCGTCGTAGTACTCTTGCGCCAAATATCTGGATTCTGCGTCTTGAGCCATCAATTCTTGGTAGTAGCGGTCGATGACGGCACTCTTCTCCACACCTTCCTGCTTGGCTACGGAGTCGATGAGCGCATTGGCAGAAGCCTCCTTGATGCCGCGCTGCTCGAGGAACTTGATGATGTTGTCGTGGTGGTATTCATAAGGTTCAAACGCATGGCGTTCATGCAGTTTGATGATGTGCCAACCGAAATCGCTTTCAATCGGTTTCGACATTTCACCCGCCTTCAACGCATAGGCAGCAGCCTCAAACTTCGGCACCATCATGCCTTTGCCGAACTGCGGCAACTGTCCGCCGCGAGCAGCCGAACCTTTGTCATCGCTGTGCTTTCTTGCCAGTTCGGCAAAGTCGGCGCCGTTCAGCAGTTCCTGATAAATGGAGTCCACACGCGCCTTGGCTGCAGCCTGTTGTTCGGCGGTGGCATCCTGCCGCATCACCACGAGGATGTGGGATGCCGTGAGCAAGTCCTGTCCGTCAAACCGCTTGGCGGTGTTGTCATACGTTTCGCGAGCGGTACGTTCGATGAAATCGCTGTCGACCAACGTCGGAAGCACCATCTGTTCCTTGTAACTTTCCAACTCCCGACGCACGGCCGTGAGCGTGTCGTAACCGGCATCCTTGGCTGCCTCGACCTTCAGTTTGAAGTTGACGAACAAGTCCACATAGTCCTTCACGCCCTTCTTGTCGAGTACACCTTCGGCGTTGTTCTTATTATAGGAATATTCAAATTCGCTGCGTGTAATCGGATTTCCGTTAATCTGCATCAGCACGGGGTCGTCTGCCGTCTGTGCCTGCGCGCCGAACCCTGCGAACAGGGTTGCGGCGATGATTGCCAATTTTTTCATTCTTTCTTATTTTGGATTGAACGATGCTGTTGCTGCGCGTCCCTATTGCGGACGGCTGTAGTTGGGTGCTTCGCTCGTGATAATCACTTCGTGCGGATGGCTCTCCTGCACACCGGCATTGGTGATGCGGACAAACTTTGCATCATGCAACGCCTCGATGCTGCCGGCACCGCAGTAGCCCATACCCGAACGCAGACCGCCCACCAACTGGTAGACCACTTCCTGCACCGTTCCCTTGTAGGGTACACGTCCGGCAATGCCTTCGGGAACCAGTTTCTTGGCTTCCACCACTCCCGATTGGAAGTAGCGGTCTTTCGAACCATTCTCCATGGCTTCCAACGAACCCATGCCGCGATATGACTTGAACTTTCTTCCGTTGAACAAAATCGTTTCGCCCGGAGCCTCCTCCGTACCTGCGACCAACGAACCAATCATCACGCTGTGTCCGCCGGCAGCCAAAGCCTTCACCACGTCGCCGCTGTAGCGCAGACCACCGTCGGCAATGAGGGGAACGCCCGTGCCTGCCAAAGCCTGTGCCACGTCGTAGACGGCTGAAAGTTGGGGTACACCCACACCTGCCACCACGCGGGTCGTACAGATGGAACCGGGACCGATGCCCACCTTCACAGCGTCAGCACCAGCCTCTACCAGCAGTCGTGCAGCCTCACCCGTCGCGATGTTGCCCACCACGATGTCGGTATTCGGGAAACAAGACTTGGCTTCGCGCACTTTCTCAACGACGCCACGCGAATGGCCGTGAGCCGTGTCGATGACAATGGCATCCACACCGGCAGCCACCAATGCCTGCATCCGCTCCAGCGTGTCGGCAGTGACGCCCACACCGGCAGCCACGCGCAAACGACCTTTGTCGTCCTTGCACGCCATCGGCTTGTCCTTCGCCTTCGTAATATCTTTATAAGTAATCAGACCAATCAAGCGATTTTCGTCGTTCACCACCGGCAGTTTCTCAATCTTATGCTCCATCAAGATGCGGGCAGCACGGTCGAGGTCGGTCTGCTGATTCGTCACAATCAGATTTTCACTCGTCATCACCGTGTCAATCAACCGGTTCATATCCGTCTGGAAACGCAGGTCGCGGTTGGTCACGATACCCACCAACCGACGTTCTTCGTCCACAACGGGAATACCGCCGATGTGATACTCCGCCATCATGTCGAGCGCCTGTCCCACGGTCGAACCGCGCTGAATGGTCAACGGCTCGTAAATCATACCATTTTCAGCACGTTTCACGATAGCCACCTGCCGAGCCTGTGCCTCGATGCTCATGTTCTTGTGAATCACACCGATGCCGCCTTCGCGGGCAATCGCAATCGCCATTTGCGCCTCCGTCACCGTATCCATAGCGGCAGTAACGAAGGGAATCTTCATGTCAATATGACGAGAGAACTTAGTAGAAAGAGATACGTCGCGCGGAAGGACTTCAGAGTACGCAGGGACGAGCAATACGTCATCAAAAGTAAGACCTTCCATCACTACTTTGTCTGCAATAAAAGATGCCATAGGGGTCACAAAATTTTATTGCGTGCAAATTTAGGAATAAAAATTGAATTTCGGAAAAACTTTGCCCCGTGAATGTCAAATTGTGACGATTTTTAACAAAAATACACCA